>JBFWJM010000075.1:0-12177 GCA_050253205.1 Desulfovibrionaceae bacterium | reverse complement strand
GGCGGGCTGGCCAGGATGCCACGGCCCGCACGCTCACCATCCGTACTGGTGCGCCGCATTTTTCGATGAGGGCGCGCGGGGCAGCCGACGAACCCGTTGCAAACTGGGGGCATACTCCTGCGGTTTGCGAGAGGCGGGACGAAACGCGGCCCAAGATCGCGCCAAAAACGGCGAGGGCAAGGCGTGAGGCACGCCCCGGAACGTGGAGTAAGGCACGATACCCGAGGATCGAGGCGCGCTGGCCAGGCTGCCACGGGGCGTTCAGGCGCGGCGCTGACGCGGCGCGAGGAAGCCGCCGAACACGACGCATACTCTTGCGGTATGCGAGGGGGCGGCGGCGACGAGCAACAACGTCAGCACCGATGCATGGACGCCCTACCCCCTTACGTGGTTGCTGCCCATCAACACAAACTTCGTCGTGGTCAGCTCCTTCACGCCCATGGGCCCGTAGGCGTGCAGCTTGGAGGTGGAGATGCCGATCTCCGCGCCCAGGCCGAGCTGGCCGCCGTCGTTGAAGCGGGTGGAGGCGTTGGCCACCACCAGGGAGGCGTCGGCCTCGCGCAGGAAGCGCTGGGCGTGGGCGTAGCTCGGGGTGAGGATGGCTTCGGTATGGTTGGAGCCGTGCTCCGCGATGTGCGCCAGGGCTTCGTCCAGGCCGGAGACTACCTTCACGGCGAGCATCAGGTCGAGGTATTCGCGGCCCCAGTCCTCGTCCGTGGCGGGTTCGGCGTATTTGCCGAGCAGCGGCAGGGAGCGCGAGCAGGCGCGGAAGACCACGCGCTCCGCGCCGAGGCGCTCGGCCACGCGCGGCAGCAGGGCCTCGGCCACGGCCTGGTGCACGAGCAGGCACTCCAGGGCGTTGCAGGCGGAGGGATACTGGGTCTTGGAGTTGTGGACGATCTCCACGGCGGCGTCCAGGTCGCAGCCGTCGTCGGCATAGACGTGGCAGACGCCCTTGAAGTGCTTGAGCACGGGCATGGCGGCCTGCTCGGTGACGGCGCGGATGAGCCCCTCGCCGCCGCGCGGGATGACCACGTCGATGTATTCGGCGAGCTGGAGCATCTCGGCCACGGCCTTGCGGTCCGTGGTGGGCACCACCTGCACGGCTCCGGCGGGCAGGCCCGCCCGCTCCAGGGCCTCGTGCATGAGCGCGGCCAGCGCGAGGTTGGAGTGGATGGCCTCGCTACCGCCGCGCAGGATCACGGCATTGCCCGCCTTGAGGCAGAGGATGCCCGCCTCGATGGTGGCATTGGGGCGCGATTCATAGATCATGGCGATGACCCCGAGGGGCACGCGCATCTTCCCGACCATCATGGAGTTGGGCCGTTTCCACATGGACTCTATCTCGCCCACGGGGTCGGACATGGCGGCCACCTCGCGGCAGCCGGAGATCATGGCGTCCAGCACCTTGTCGGTGATGGTCAGCCGCTGGGTCTTGGCGCGGTCGAGCTTGTTCTTCTCGGCGGCGGCGAGGTCCTTTGCGTTCTCTTCGGCGATGAACTCCCGCTTCTCCTCCAGCAGCCCGGCGAGGATGGAGAGGGCCTCGGCCTTGGCCGCGCCCTCGGCGGAGGCCATGAGCCGCGAGGCGTCCCGCGCGGCGGCGGCTATGGTCCTGACCTGCTCCCGAATCTCCTTGGTGCCCATATATCGCTCCTGTCGTTGCAATGCGTTGCCGTTTCTGGGTTCCAGGCTAGTGGCTAACAAGCGGGGCGAAGAAAAGTCAACATGGAGCCGATCAGCATTTCTGATTTTGTCAATCAGCATCTTCAACGGCCCGGCAGATGATGATTATTCACCCCCGCTTGACATTTTGGGCAATTTCCCCTTTGACCTTTTTTACAATTTTGCCTACAGAAACTGCTTCCACAAATTTTCGCATCCGGAGGCATTGAGAACCCCATGTCCGAGAACAAAACCCCTGAAACGACCCCTGCGGGCCACAAGATCGAGTTGAACGACATCCAGGGCGAGGTCAACGCCGAGGCCTCCAAGGCCTTCGACTTCCTGGTCCGCAACGCCAAGATCATCATCGGCGTGGTGGTCGTGGCGGTGGGCGCGGCGGCGGTGTACGCGGGCGTCCAGGGCTGGTCGAGCTACAGCGAGAAGAAGGCCATGGAGCATTACACCCAGGTGCTCTCCACCACGGGCGAGGCGCGCATTGAGGCGCTGCGGGCCTATGTGGCCGACGCGCCCGAGTCCGTTCGCGGCGGGGCGCTTCTGGAGCTTGCCGGTTCGCTCATGAACGAGCAGAGGTACGCCGAGGCCGCCGAGGAGTGGAAGAAGCTCGAAGGCGAGGGACGGCCCGAGATGCGCACCCTGGCCAGCCTGGGCGAGGCGCGCTGCCTGCTGCTCTCCGGCGCGGCGGAAGAAGCCTACGCCAAGGCCAAGGCCATCATCCCCCTGGCGCCCGAGGCCATGGTCGTCCCGGCCCAGCGGCTCGTGGCGGCCTGCGCCGAGGCTGCGGGCGACAAGCCCGGCGCGGCCGAGGCCCTCCAGGCCGTGCTCGACTCCGGCACCGCCGTGGACGCCCCCCTGCTCAGCTACCGCATCGAAGCCCTCAAGGCCGACCAGTAGGCTGACCAGCAGGCCGACCAGTAGACCGATTCATAGGCCGACCGATTGGCCGACCCATAACGAACGGAGAACCCCACATGTCCAACCCCCTTCTGAACGGCTCTGCTGGCGAGACGCACCTGCTGCTCGGCAACGAGGCCATCGTGCGCGGCACGGTGGAGGCGGGCGTGCAGTTCGTGAGCTGCTACCCCGGCACCCCCTCCTCCGAGGTGCCCGACACCTTCTTCAAACTCTCCCCCGAGGGTGCCTACCATTTCGAGTATTCCACCAACGAGAAGGTGGCGCTTGAGGCTGCCGCAGGCGCGGCTCTCGGCGGCGCGCGCTCCCTGTGCACCATGAAGCACGTGGGCGTGAACGTCGCGGCCGACCCGCTCATGACCCTCTCCTACACGGGCGTGCCCGGGGCGCTGGTGCTCCTCTCGGCGGACGACCCCGGCTGCCACTCCTCGCAGAACGAGCAGGACAACCGCATCTACGGCCGCCTGGGCGGCCTGCCCGTCATGGAGCCCGCCACGGCCCAGGAGTGCAAGGACATGGCCCGTGACGCCATGGAGCTTTCGTCCGAGCTGGGCGGCCCGGTGCTGCTGCGCACCACCACCCGCGTGAACCACCTGCGCGGCCCCGTGGAGCTCGCCACCCCGGCAGAGGTCGGCGCGCCCGCCGGGTTCCAGAAAAACCCCGCCAAGTACGTGCCCATCCCCGCCTTCGCCCGGCCCATGCACCTACGCCTGCTGGAGCGCATGGACAAGGCCCGCGAACTGGCCGAGACCTCCAAGTACAACACCGTTTCCGGCTCCGGGAGCGTCAGCGTGGTGGCTTCGGGCATCTCCCGGGCCTACCTGGCGGACGCCCTGGCCCTCTCCGGCCTGGGCGGCAGGGTCAAGGTGCTGGAGCTGGGCTTCACCCACCCGCTGCCCGAGAACCTCGTGGCCTCCTTCCTGGAGGGCGTGGACAAGGTCCTCGTGGTGGAGGAGCTGGAGCCCATCCTGGAAAACGACATCCGCGTGCTCGTCCAGACGCGCGGCCTCAAGGTTGAGATTCACGGCAAGGACCTGCTGCCGCGCTTCGGCGAGTTCACGGTGAGCATGGTGGAAGACGCGGTGCGCGCCGTCCTGGGCGAGCCCGCCGCCGAGCGCGCCGTCATCGAGGCCGCCCCCGAGCTGCCGAACCGCCCGCCGAACCTCTGCGCCGGCTGCCCGCACCGCGCGTCCTACGTGGCCACGCGCAAGGTCTTCGGCGACAACGCCATCTACTCCTCCGACATCGGCTGCTACACCCTGGGCATCATGCCCCCGCTGAAAAGCGCGGACATGCTCGTGTGCATGGGCTCCAGCATCTCGGCGGGCTCGGGCCTCTCCAAGGCCACGGGCCAGACCGTGGTGGCCTTCCTGGGCGATTCCACCTTCTTCCACTCCGGCATGACCGGCCTGGCCAACGCCGTGTACAACCAGCACGACATCCTGGTGGTCATCCTGGACAACAAGACCACGGCCATGACCGGACATCAGCCCCACCCCGGGGTGGAAAAGTCCATCATGGGCGACAACGAATCCCGGGTGGACATCGAAGCCGTGGTCCGTGGGCTCGGCGTGCCCGAGGTGCGCAAGGTCAACCCGCTGAACCAGAAGAAGATCGTGGCCGCGCTGGAGGAGCTCAAGGGCATGAACGGCGTGCGCGTGCTCATCGCCGAGGAGCCCTGCCCGCTGTTCGCCCGCAGGGCCTACGGCAAGAAGCCCGTGATGACCGCCGTGGTCACGCCCGAATACGACATGGCCGAGGGCGTGATGGAGAACGTGGCCTGCCCCGCGTTCCAGCAGGACGACGACTGTCGCCTGACCGTGAACGAACACCTCTGCGCGGGCTGCATGCTCTGCGTGCAGCAGTCCGAGAACATCAAGTCCAGGAAGAAGGGGGGCAAGTAGATGTCCGTCAAACCGCTCAAGATATTCATGACCGGCGTGGGCGGCCAGGGCACGCTCACCGCCACCACCCTGCTCGCCCGCACCGCGCTCATGCAGGGGCTGCCCGTGACCTCCGGCGAAATCCACGGCATGGCCCAGCGCGGCGGCGTGGTGGAATCCACCCTGCTCATCGGCCTGAAAAGCCCCAAGATCGGCCCCGGCGAGGCGGACATCCTCATGGGCTTCGAGCCCTTGGAGACGCTCCGCGCCCTGCCTTACCTCAAGCCCGGCGGCGCGGTGTTCTCCTCCACGGAGTCCATGCCCCCGCTTTCGGTGTCCATGGGCACCGCCACCTGCCCCGGGTTGGTGGACGTGGAGGCGCGCGTGGCCGAGGTGGCCGGGCGGACGGGCTGGTACGCCTGCCAGAGCATGGGCCTTGAGGCCGGCGCGCTCCAGGCCGGGAACATCGCCCTGCTCGGCGCGGTGGCCGCCTCCGGCGTGCTGCCCTTCGGCCCCGAGGCCGTGGCCGAGGCCATCAAGACGTACATGAAGCCCAAGATAGCGGAGATCAACCTCAAGGCGCTGCAACTCGGCGTGGAGGCGGCCCAGGCGTAGACCATGATCGTACCCGACCACCAGTACCTGATCACGCTGAAGAAGATCACCGACGAGCTCTCCCCCCAGGCCACCCTGGAGGAGAGCCTCAATCGGCTGCTCAAGACCCTGGCGATGGACATCGGCTACGTCCGCGCCTTTCTCGTGATCACGGACACGGACAGCGGCAAGCTCAAGCTCTCGCTCTCCTACTCGCCCTCCAAGGCCGACCAGGTGACCTACACCCCCGGCCAGGGCGTGGTGGGCCAGGTGTTCGAGACGGGCAGGCCCGTGGTGGTCCAGCGCATGTCCGAGGACCCGGACTTCCTGAACCTGGCCTTCGGCCGCTCTGACGACGAGCTCAAGCGCCTCTCGTTCATCTGCATCCCGCTCATCAGCCATTACAGCGACAAGACCGAGACCGTGGGCACCCTCTCGGTGGACCTGCCGCTGCTGCCCATGGAGGAGCTTCAGGGCCACCGCATCTTCCTGGAGGTGGTGGGCGCGGCCATCGCCAAGCAGGTGGCCGGGCTCCAGGAGGAGCTGGCCCTGCAAAAGCACCTCATGGCCCAGGCCCTGCCCGGCGGCCCGGGCGACGTGCCCCCGCCCAAGGACTTCGTGGCAGCGTCCAAGTCCATGCGCCTGGTGCTGCGCCAGGCCAGGCAGGTGGCCCCCTCCCGGGCCACGGCCCTGCTCCGGGGCGAGTCCGGCACGGGCAAGGAGCTGCTGGCCGAGGCCATCCACGCCTCCAGCCCCCGGGCGGACAAGCCGCTCATCAAGCTCAACTGCGCGGCCCTGCCGTCGGAGCTGGTGGAGAGCGAGCTCTTCGGCTACCAGAAGGGCGCCTTCACCGGGGCCTACCAGAACAAGCGCGGCCTGTTCGAGGTGGCCAACCAGGGCACGCTCTTCCTCGACGAGATCGGCGAGCTCTCCCTGGACGCCCAGGCCAAGGTGCTGCGGGCCATCCAGGAGAAGGAGATCACCCGGGTGGGCGGCGAGCAGCCCATCAACGTGGACGTGCGGCTCATCACCGCCACGCACCAGCCCCTGGAGGAGCTGCTCCAGACGGGCAAATTCCGCGAGGACCTCTACTACCGCATCAACGTCTTCCCCATCTTCATCCCCCCGCTCAAGGAGCGCCGGGAAGACATCCTGCCGCTCTCCGAACACTTCCTCACGGAGTTCGCCTCGGAGTACGGCAAGTCCATCAAGCGCATCTCCACCCCGGCCATCGAGCTGCTGACCATGTACCACTGGCCCGGCAACGTGCGCGAACTGCGCAACTGCGTGGAGCGCGCTGTGCTGGTCTGCGAGGAGGAGGTCATCCGCACCTACCACCTGCCGCCCACGCTGCAGACGGCGGAATCGTCGTCCACGGGCATCAACCTCTCCTTCGGCGAGGCCGTGGCCAACTTCGAGCAGGAGCTCTTGATCGACGCGCTCAAGAAGACCCGGGGCAACATGCTCCAGTCCGCGCGCGACCTGCGCGTCTCGTACCGCATCGTGAACTACAAGGTGAAGAAGTACGGCATCGACGTGAAGAAGTACTCCAGCTCCAAGGCCCGCAAGAAGTAGCCGATGCGCCCGCCCTCGCTCTCCCCGCCGCTGGCGGGCTCCCTGGCGGCCCTGGCCGCCACGGTCATCTGGGCCGGGAACTTCGTGGTGGCCCGGGGCCTGGCCGACGCGCTGCCCCCGGGCACCCTGGCGCTGGGCCGCTGGGGCACGGCCACGCTGCTGGCCCTGCCGCTCACCTGGCGGGCGCTCCGGGCCGAGCACGGTGCCATCCGCGCCCACCTGCCCTACCTGCTGCTCACCTCGCTGCTGGGCGTCACGGTGTTCAACACGCTCATCTACGTGGCCGGGCATTACACCACGGCCCTGAACATGGCCCTGGTCTGCTCGTTCATCCCCGCAATGCTGATGCTCCTCTCGCGCATCTTCCTGGGCGAGGCGCTCTCCCCGGCGCGGGTGGCCGGGCTCGTCACGGCCTGCGCCGGGGTGGCCCTGCTCCTGGCGGAAGGCCGCCCCGCCCGGCTGCTGGAGTTCTCGCCCAATCCCGGGGACCTCTGGATGCTCCTGGCCGCGCTGCTCTTCGCTGCGTACTCCATCCTCGTGCGGCGCAGGCCCGAGGGCATCAGCCGCTCCGGCCTGCTGGGGTCGAGCTTCGCCCTGGGGGTGCTCTTGCTCCTGCCCTGGGCTGCGGCGGAGCAACTCATGGGCATGCCCACGGACCTCACGGGCCAAGCGGTGGGAGGCGTGCTCTATGTGGGCCTGGGGGCCTCCCTGGCCGCGTATTGGCTCTGGAACCTGGCGCTGGACACCATCGGCCCGGCTCGTGCGGGGGTTATCTACTACGCCCTGCCGCTCTTCTCCGGCATCGAGGCCGCCCTGCTCCTGGGCGAGCCCATCACCTGGGTCCACGCAGCCAGCGGCGCGCTGATCATCGGCGGCATAGGCCTCGCCCTGCGCCACCGAGCCTGACCCCACACAACGAATCAAACACCAATAAAAAAGGGAGCCTGACGGCTCCCTCTGCGAATCATTACCCGGCCGGGCGTCAGCCCCGGTAGACCCGCACGCCGTGGGCCCCGTCCTCCACGCGGTAGCCGCGTTCGGCGAGGTCGTCGCGCAAGGCGTCGGAGGCGGCGTAGTCCTTGGCGGCCCGGGCGGCCACACGCCGGGCCAGCAGCTCGCGCACCTCCACGGGCAGCTCCGCCTCGGGCAGCGGCAGGGCCCCGTGGTCGATGACGCCGAGCACCTCGTCCACGCGCAGGAGCTCCGTCCGGCAGAGGGCGGCGTCCGCCCGGGAGAGCCCGTCCGGCCCCTCCCCGGAGGCCAGGGCGGCCACCTCCTTGCCGAAGCGGAAGAACGCGGGCCAGAAGCGGTGCAGGGAGAGGTCGTCCTCCATGGCCGCGGCGAACGCGGCCTTGAGGTCGAACACGGCCTGCTCCGCCCGGGCGGAGGGGATGTCGCCATCGGCATTGGCGCGCGCGCCGTTCCCCTCGTGCGCCGCGCACACCAGGGAGAGCGTCCCGGCCGCCTCCTGCGCGCGCTGCCAGTTGCGCGTCCACATGGCCACGGCCTCGTCGCTGGCGGCCAGGGGCTTGCGGTACGCGCCCGAGAGCAGCCACATGCGCAGCGCCCTGGCATTGCCGAAGCGCGCCAGAAGATCGTCCAGCCCCTGCCCCTCCTCGGCGGCCACCTGCTGGTCCACCATCCAGACCCTGGGCTCGCGCCCGGCGGCGGCCAGCAGCGCCCGCAGGTTCTCCAGGTGCGGGAAGCGGTGCGCCTCGGAGGCGATGAGCACGTCGAGCCTGGGCAGGGCCGAGGCCCCGGCCGCGGCCAGCTGCACGAACCAGCTCGGCCGCACGTTGCCCCACTCCGTCTCAAGCACCTCGCCGTCCTTGAGGTCCTGGAGGCTGGCCCGCTTGAGCAGGGTGAAGTCCAGCGGGTTGTCCTTCACGTAGGCGTCCAGGTCCACGGTCCTCCCGGCGGTCACCTTGTCCATGTCCACCGAGGCGAGGGTGCCGTAGCGCTTGTCGCGGAGCACGTCGAAATAGACGCTGCGGAGCTTCTCATAGGCCAGCCCCTTGCCCATGAGCTTCCTGACGAGCCCCACGCAGAGGTCGCGGCAGCCGGACGCCGAAGCAAAGGCCGCGTCATCGGACACGCCGAGCAGCCCGGCCAGCCGGGCGATTTCCCCCGTGCGCTCCCGGGCGAAGTCGTCCCTCTTGCGGCCCGCCTCGCGCGCGGCCCTGAGGGCGCGGTCGTCCAGATCCGCCAGGCCCACGGCCAGCCGCGCGCCCCCGCCCTGGGCGCGCAGGTAGCGCGCCAGCGCGTCCGCCAGGACGATGCGCCTCCAGGCGTCGAGCCCGCCGGGCTCGTCCATGCTGGGGCCCACGGTGTAGACCCCCGCGTCCTCGCCGAAGGGCACGGTCTTCTCCGCGCCGGAATCAAGGGAATGCAGCCGCACGCCGCGCTCCCCCCCGGAGCGGAACAGCGGGGTGGAGAGGTAGCGCTCGCCCGAATCGGGAAACACGGCCACAATGAGCCCCTGCTCGCCGCGCGCGGCCAGCCCCTCGGCCACCTTGAGCGCCCCGCCCAGGGCCGCCCCGGAGCTCATGCCCGCGAGGAGCCCCTCCTCCCGCGCCAGCCGCCTGGCCAGGTCGAAGGCCATCTCGTCTTCCACGTGCAGGATCTCGTCCGGCGCGCTTCGGTCCCAGATGCCCGGCGGGTACGATTCGAGCATGTTCTTGAGGCCCTGTATCTTGTGGCCCGCGTAGGGCTCCACGGCCACCACGCGCACGGTGTCGCTCTGCTTGCGCATGCGCCGGGTGATGCCCATGCAGGTGCCCGTGGTGCCCAGGGTGGAGACCACGTGCGTGACCTCGCCCCGGGTCTGCTCCCAAATCTCCAGGCCCGTGCCGTTGTAATGCGCCTCGATGGACGCCGGGTTGTTGTACTGGTCCAGGAGCACGTACTTGTCCGGCTCCTCGCGGTACATGCGGTACGCCAGCTCGATGGCCCCGTCCGTGGCCAGGTGCCCGGGGGTGAGCAGGATGTCCGCGCCGAAGGCCCGCAGGATCATCCTGCGCTCCTCGCTGGCCGTCTCGCTCATGAGCAGGGTGATGGCGTAGCCCTTCACCGCCGCCACCATGGCCAGGCCGATGCCCGTGTTGCCGCTTGTGGCCTCGATGATGGTCTTGCCCGGGACCAGCTCGCCCGACGCCTCGGCCGCCTCGATCATGGCCAGGGCCACGCGGTCCTTGATGGACCCGCCCGGGTTCACGCACTCGACCTTCGCCAAAATCCTGACGTCCGGGGCAAAGGGATTGAGCCTGCCGATCTCCACCAGCGGGGTGTTGCCGATGCGTTCGAGCACGTTCGGAAAAAGCATGGGGTTTCCTTTGTCTGCGTACACGGGCCGTCTGCTGCCACAGCCCGCTGTGTACGGGAAATCAGCCCCCCGGGCAAGGGTGGCACGGTCCGTGCTTTGGCCAGGAGAGACCAACCACAAAGGACGACGCCATGACCCAAGCCCTGCCCCACCTGGAACAAAACCTGGCAACCCTGCGCCGGCTCAAGCAACCCGTGGCCGACTGGCTCGCCGCGCAGCACGTGGACCTGGAAGACGTGGCCCGGCGCATCACGCGTAACCAGGGCGGGCTCATCGACTGGCTCCTGCCCGACGGGCGCATGCTCTTCGCCTCCTTGCCGCCGCAGGCCCTCTACCGCGACTGGATTCCCGACGAAAAGCCCGCCACCTCGGCCACCATGGTGGTGGGCGCGAACCTGGGCTACGGCGTCAACCATCTGGTGAACAACACCCCCGTGAGCCACAAGGTGCTCGTCATCGAGCCGGACCCGGCGATGCTCACGGCCTGCCTCGGCCAGACGGACTACACCCCCGTGCTGGAAAACCGCAAGCTCATGTTCCTCCCGCCCGACCAGGACTACCTCGCCGCCGTGGTCCAGCACCTGGACCTCCAGTTCGTCTACGGCAAGGTCTTCCTGCGAGGCGACGTGCCCATGCGCCAGGCCGGGCCCGAATACGCCTCCTGGACAGCCGCCTGCCGCGCCCGGCTGGAAAACTTCTCCGTGGAGCTCATCACCCTGCGCCACCGTCAGGAGATCATGGTCGGCAACGAATTGAAGAACTTCCGCACGGCCATGGCCACCGGCAGCCTCGCCCCGCTCCAGGGCGCGGCCGAGGGCGTCTCCGCCGTGATCCTCGGGGCGGGGCCCTCCCTGGCCAAGCACGCCCCCCTGCTGGCCAAGGACCGGGGCCACGCCCTCTACGCCACCTCGTTGCAAACCGTCCCGGCCCTCCAGGAGCACGGCCTCAAGCCCGACCTCTGCATGGCCATCGACTTCAACGACCACCTGCTGAACCTCTACAAGAAGCTCGACATGGACTGGGTGAGGGACATCCCGTTCATCTACTCCACCAAGGTGGACCCCCGCGTGGTGGAGCTCTACCCCGGGCCCACCATCCCCCTGTGGACCCTGGGCGGCATGGCCACCTACGTGCTCCAGCAAAAGGAGCTGGTGCTCGACGCGGGCGGCAACGTCTCCCTGACGCTCAACCGCTTCCTGCGCTGGTGCGGGGTGAGCCGCATCACCCTCGTGGGCCAGGACTTCGCCTGGACAGGCTCGCGCACCCACGCCTCCGGCCACCACAACGCGAACCTCTCCTTCCCCTTCAACCCGCGCCTGCACCAGAAGCTCAAGAACCGCGACGGCGAGGAGATCATCACCTCGCACCAGTACCTCGCCTCCATGCGCGAGCTGGAGGACGACCTGCGCAAGTCGCCCTTCACCACCCTGAACCTCTACGGCGGCGGCATCGACATCAAGGGCACCAGGCCCGTGGACTTCCACGAGGCCGTCATGGAGGGGAGCTTCGCCTCGGCCCCCGGCTCCGTGCGCCGATATCTCGATGCGCTGCTCTCCTGCCGGGGCCGCTCGCGGGTGTTCCGCTTCGAGCCCATGTCGCCCCACTGGACGGCCAACCTGAACCGCGCCGAGCGCAAGCTCGCCAAGCTGTTCAAGAAGCTCTCGGCCAATCAGGCGGAAATCCACAGGATCATGGAGCACGTCTCCCTGTTCATCAAGCAGGACCCGCTCTACCTGCCGTATCTCTTCAACGAGACGCTGGACCTCTCGGGCCTGACGCGGGCCAAATACCGCTACGAGCCCGGCGACCTCGGGGCGTACCGCAGGATCGTCAAGAGCGTGCTCAGGAAGGTGCGCGAGGTGGACCGCTGCCTTGCCGGGCCCGTGAGCCTGGATGCCGGGAGGAAGACCAGCGCGGCATGAGGCCGCGCACGGACGGGCTCGGGCGCGCGCAGGCATGCGGGGGCACGCACGGGCAGACTCCTGACAGCACGCGGCAACCGCCTGTCATGGCATATCTTTATCCGGATTGTTGCGGTCCGCCGCTTTTTGTGGGCCGCCCGCTGTTTTGATTCTCGCGGCGTTCTGCTAGGCTGCGCCCAGGAGAACACCCCATGACCCAAAACGGCGACAACCTGCCCCACCTGGACGAGCACGGCGACCTGGTGATCCCCTTTTCCTGCGCGGACCACCACTACAAGTACTGGAAGCA
>JBFWJM010000074.1:0-12244 GCA_050253205.1 Desulfovibrionaceae bacterium | reverse complement strand
AGAAGTACACCAACCGCGGCCTCCAGTTCCTGGACCTCATCCAGGAGGGCAACATCGGGCTCATGAAGGCTGTGGACAAGTTCGAGTACCAGCGCGGGTACAAGTTCTCCACCTACGCCACATGGTGGATTCGCCAGGCCATCACCCGCGCCATCGCGGACCAGGCCCGGACCATCCGCATCCCCGTGCACATGATCGAGACCATCAACAAGCTGATCCGCACCTCGCGCTACCTCGTGCAGGAACTCGGGCGCGACCCGAGCCCCGAGGAGATCGCCGAGCGCATGGACTACCCGCTGGAGAAGGTCAAGAAGGTGCTGAAGATCGCCAAGGAACCCATCAGCCTGGAAACGCCCATTGGCGACGAGGAGGATTCGAGCCTGGGCGATTTCATCGAGGACAAGAAGGCCACCGCCCCCGCCGAGGAGGTGGTCTCCACCAAGCTGGGCGAGCAGATTGCCGCCGTGCTGGCCGACCTCACCCCGCGCGAGGAGCAGGTGCTGCGCAAGCGCTTCGGCATCGGCGAGAAGAGCGACCATACCTTGGAAGAGGTGGGCAAGCTTTTCAACGTCACCCGCGAGCGCATCCGGCAGATCGAGGCCAAGGCCCTGCGCAAGCTGCGCCACCCCGTCCGCTCGGCGCTGCTGCGGTCGTACTTCGAGAACTAGGTTCGCATGGGGAAGGGAAAGCCCTTCCCCTTTTTCGCGCTCCGCCACGGCGGGTCGATCACCCGGCAATAACGCCGAGGCAGGACGCCCGCCGCGCGAGGCAATGATGCGGCGATTCGATGAGGCCGATGAAGGCGAATCACTATCCTGAAGGCTGGCAATGAGCGACATCACGGTCCACTATTGGATGATTCCCGGTCTGGCCGTGGGGCTGGACCTGCTTTTTGGCGACCCCAAACACCTGCCGCACCCGGTGCGCTTCGTGGGCTGGCTGGCCGAGTGCGCCGAGAGCGTGGCCAGGACGCTCTTTCCCCCGCGCTCCCTGCGCCTGGGCGGAGCCCTGGCGGCCCTGGCGCTGATGCTCGGGCTCGGGCTGGTGGTAGAGGTGCTGGAGCACGCCGGGGCCCTGGGCTTCTTTGCGGCGGTGTACCTCTCCTACGCGGGGCTCGCGCTCTCCTGCCTGCTCTCCGAGGCCAAGTACGTGAACCGCCTGCTCGACTCCGGCCAGCTCACCGAGGCCAAGGTGGCGCTCTCCCAGCTCGTGACGCGCGATACCGACGACATGGGCGAGAGCGAGGTGCGCTCGGCCCTGGCCGAGACCGTGTCCGAGAATCTCAACGACGGCTTCGTGGCCCCGCTGTTCTGGCTCTGCGTGGGCGGCCCGGCGGTGCTGTGGGTCTACAAGACCGTCTCCACCCTGGATTCCATGTGGGGCTACAAGAACGACAAGTACCGCGATTTCGGCTGGTTCGCCGCCAAGGCGGACGACGCGCTGGCCTACGTTCCCGCGAGGCTCACGGCCCTGGCCCTCTGGGTGGGCGGGCAGTGCATGCGCCTGCACACGAACCAGGCCTGGAACCACGCCAGGGAGGACGCAGGAAAGTCCGCCAGCCCCAACGCAGGCTGGCCCATGGCCACGGCGGCATGGCTGCTGGATGCCCAGATGGGCGGCACGGCGAGCTACTTCGGCGAGCAGGTGGAGAAGCCCGTGCTCGGCCCCGAGGGCGCGCAGTGGAATTCGCGCAAGATACGCCGTTTGATCCGGCTGTGCCGGGGCACGGGCATCGCCCTGGCCGTCCTCGGGCAGCTGGTGGTCATGCTGGCGGCCATTTGACGCCTGTTCATAGAGGACAAAAAAGGCCCGGGGCGATTGCTCCGGGCCTTTTGCATTGTTCTGGCAAGAGCGGTTACTTGCCCAGCTCCACGCTGCGCTCGAAGCTCTTCCGAGAGCCGTCGATGATGGCGGCGCGCACGGCCTTGCGGTCGAAGTGGATGAGGGCCTCGATGGTGGTTCCGGCCGGGGAGGTGACCATCTCGCGCAGCACGGAGACGTGCTTGCCGCTCTCCTGGCACATCTTCGTGGTGCCGGAGAAGAGCCCGTAGACCATCTCCGTGGCCTGGGGGCGCGCAAGGCCCAGCTCCACGGCCGACTCGATGAGCGCCTCGATGAAGTAGCACACGTACGCCGGGCCGGAGCCGATGACCGCCGTGAAGGCGTCGAAGGCGGACTCCGCCAGCACGTGCACCTGCCCGAGGCTCTGGAACATCTCGCCCACGAAGGCCTTCTGCTCCTCGGAGAGGTCCTTGTCCTCCAGGCAGACGGCGAACACGCCGTCGTTCACCAGTGCGGGGGTGTTGGGCATCACGCGCACCACGGGGCAGGCCGAGCCCGTCCACTCCTTGAGCCGCTCGGAGGTCAGCCCCGCGCAGATGGAGAGCAGGCACTGCGAGGGCTTCAGCACCGGGGCCAGCTCCTCGCACACGGTGCGCGCGTGCTGCGGCTTCACGGCCAGGAGCAGGTAGTCGCACTTGGCGGCCATGGCCGCCACGGACTCCTCGGGCACGAGCCCGCAGTCCTTCCGGAGGAGTTCCAGGTGCTTGCGGTTGAGGTCCACGCCGTGGATCTCCACGTCCTTGAGGCCCCGCACGATGGCCGCGCCCATGTTGCCCACGCCGATGAAGCCGATGCTCACGCTCATGTCGCTATCCTAGGAGATGAATTCGTCCGGGTTGAAGAAGAAGCCCACTTCCGTCTTGGCGGTGTCCGGGCCATCGGAGCCATGCACGGCGTTGTTCTGGATGTCCGTGCCGTACTCGCCTCGGATGGTGCCCTTGGGGGCCTGGGTGGAGTTGGTGGGGCCCATGAGCTCGCGGTAGCGGGTGATGGCGTTCTCGCCTTCCAGCACGGAGACCACCACCGGGCCGGAGGTCATGAAGTCCACCAGCTCGCCGTAGAAGGGGCGCTCCTTGTGCACGGCGTAGAAGCCCTCGGCCTGCTTATGGGTCATGTGCATGAGCTTCATGGCCACGAACTTCAGGCCGGAGTCGGCGATCATCTGGATGATGTTTCCGGCGTTTCCGGCGGCCACGGCGTCGGGCTTGATGATGGAAAAGGTTCTCTCGGACATCTGGTATTCTCCTTGGTGTCTGGGTTGTGTGCTTTCTCCGGCGGGGCGTCAGGCCAGAAGCGCCCTGTCGGCGATGGATTCCTCGCCCGACGCTTCATAAAAGCGTTTGATGAGATCGTCAACGCGCAGGCCGCGTTTTTCCTCTCCCTCCAGGTCGAGGATGATGCGCCCCTGGTGGAACATGACCAGCCTGTCGCCGTACTTGATGGCCTGGGCCATGTTGTGCGTGACCATGAGGGCGGTGAGCCTGCGGGAGGTCACGAGCGTGTCCGTGAGGGTCATGATCTGCTGGGCGGTCTTGGGGTCCAGGGCGGCGGTGTGCTCGTCGAGCAGCAGCACCTGCGGCCGGACCAGGGTGGCCATGACCATGGTCAGGGCTTGGCGCTGGCCGCCGGAGAGCAGGCCCGCCTTGTCGGCCAGGCGGTTTTCCAGCCCGAGGCCCAGCTCGGCCAGGCGCTCGCGGAAGGCCTGGCGCTGCGCGGCCTTGACCCCCAGCGCCAGGGTCCGGCGCATGCCCCGCTTGGCCGCCAGGGAGAGGTTCTGCTCGATGGTGGCCTCGGCGCAGGTGCCCATGAGCGGGTCCTGGAACACGCGGCCCAGGAGCCTGGCCCGGCGGTATTCCGGCCAGGCGGTCACGTCCTCGCCGCCCATGGCGATGCTGCCCCGGTCGATGGGGAACGAGCCCGCCAGGGCGTTCAGGAAGGTGGACTTGCCCGCGCCGTTGGAGCCGATGACCGTGACGAACTGGCCCTCGGCCACGTCCAGGTCGATGCCCTGGAGGGCGAGGACCTCGTTCACCGAGCCGCGATGGAAATACTTGCTCAGCCCCCGGACGGTGATCATGCGGGGCCTCCGTTTCTCTCCGCGCGGCGGGCGCGCAGCGCGGTCTTCATGCGCGGGGCCGTGAGCGCCAGGACCACCAGCACGGCGGTGATGAGCTTGAGGTCGCTGGGGGTGACGTGGAACCCGCCGAGGTCGAGGGAGAGGGCCAGGGCGATGGCCAGGCGGTAGACCACCGAGCCGAGCACGGCCGCCACCAGGGCGCGCACGATGGTCCGGCAGCCGAAGACCGTCTCGCCCACGATGACGGAGGCGAGGCCCGCCACGATGGTGCCGACCCCCATGTTCACGTCCGCCGAGCCCTGGTTCTGGGCGATGAGCGCACCGGAGAGCGCCACCAGCGCGTTGGAGAGGCCGACGCCAAAGATGATCACCGTCTCGGTGTTCACGCCCTGGCTGGTGATCATGCGCGGGTTGTCGCCCGTGGCGAGCACGGTCATGCCGATCTCGGTATGCAGGAACCAGGCGAGGACACCCACGGCCACGGCGCAGAGCAGGGCGAAGAGCAGCGGCGTGGAGAGGTGCGAGGGGATGCCGAGCAGATGCTGGAAGTCCTGCACCAGGGTCGCCTCGCCAAGCAGCGACATGTTCGGCCTGCCCATGATCCGCAGGTTGATGGAATACAGCGAGATCATGGTCAGGATGGAGGCGAGCAGGTGCAGGATCTTGAGCTTGGTGTTCAGCACGCCCGTGACCACCCCGGCCAGGAAGCCCGCCCCGGCGGCGTAGAGCAGGGAGAGGGCCGGGGAGTGCCCGGAGGTGATGGCCACGGCGGAGATGGACGCGCCCAGCGGCAGGGAGCCGTCCACCGTGAGATCCGGGAAGTCCAGCACCCGGAAGGTGATGTAGACCCCGAGGACCATGAGCCCGAAGGCGAATCCCTGTTCCAGGGCTCCATAGAAGGCGTAGAGCGTCATAGCTGGTGCTTCGCGCCGATGAAAACGGCGCACGGTGTCGGTACCGTGCGCCGTCCATGGCATGGATCGGGGTTGATGTCTACTCCACGATCTTGTCCGCGCGCTCCAGCACCGAGGCCGGGACCTCGATGCCCATGGCGGCGGCGGCCGCGGGGTTCACGTGCAGGCTCAGGTCGCGGATGGACTCCACGGGCGTGGTGGCGGGGTCGGCCCCGTCCAGTAAGCGCTTGGCGATGTCGCCGGTCTGCAACCCCATCTTGTAGTAGTCGATGGCCACGGCGGCGATGGACCCGCGCGAAACGGAGTCCACGTCTCCGGCGAAGAGGGGGAGCCCCGCCTCGGTGCAGACCTTGATGGCCGACTCCAGGGCCGAGACCACGGTGTTGTCCACGGGAACGTAGGCGGCGTCCGCCCTGCCCACCAGGGACTGGGCGGCCTGGGTCACGCCGGAGGAGTTATCCACCGGGGCCTCGCGCACCGCGATGCCGAACTTGGCGCACTCGGCCTTCAGCGCGTCCACCAGGACCACGGAGTTGGTCTCCCCGGCGTTGTAGATGACGCCAAGCGTCTTGATCTCCGGCAGGAATTCGCGGATCAGCGCCACGTGCTTGTCCATGGGGCTCATGTCGGTCATGCCCGTGACGTTGCCGCCCGGAGCCTCCAGGCTGGCCACCACCTTGGCTGCCACCGGGTCGGTGACGCCCGTGAAGACGATGGGGATGTCCTTGATCTTCTGGGCCACGGCGATGACCGAGGGGGTGGTGATGGCCACCACGAGGTTCGGGGCCTCGCCCTTGATCTGGCTGGCGATCTGCTCGTTGATGGCCATGTCGCCCTGGGCGATGTGCACGTTGTAGGCGGCGGCCACGCCAAGCTCGGCCAATCGGTCCATGACGCCCTGCTGCATGGCGTTGAGCGCCGGGTGCTCCACGATCTGGGTGATGGAAATGACGGGCACGGCGGCCTGGGGCGCGGCTGCCTCGGCCTGGGGCGCGGCTGCCTCGGCCTGGGGCGCGGGCTGCTCCTGCTTGGCGGGTTCGGACCCGCAGCCGACTGCGGCCAGGGCCAGCAGCATGAGAAGGGCGGCAAACCGTTTCATCTCTCCCTCGCTTGGGTTTGGTGGTGGGGTGCGATGGCTCTGGATATAGGAAATCGGCCCCGGCGGCAACAGGCGGTGCGGCTTGGGCTACAGGTGCGGGGAAATGGTTCTGGCCGCAGCGCCAAGCGCCGGGCGGCCCGGGAAGGATGGCGAACGCCGGGCGGCTAGAAGCGGATGGCCTCTTCGCGCACGATCTGGAAGGCCTTGTTGCCCTTCACCCGGCCCGGGATGCCATGGAACTTCCTCACGCCCTCGATCTCGGCTTCGAGGAGGTCGTCCTCGTCCGTGTCGAGCAGGATGATGTCGCCCTTCTTCATGTTCATGAGCTGGCGGCCGCTGATGGTGGAGTGGCCCATACGCACCACGATCTCCACGGGGGTCTCCATGAGCCGTTCCTTGAAGCGGTTGATCCACACGTGGTCCACCTCCAGCCGCTCGGACTGGAAGGAGGCGTGCAGCTTGCCCCGGATGGGCTCCATGGTGGCGTACGGCAGGCAGCAGATGAGCGAGCCGATGGCGTTCTCCAGCTCCACCTCGAAGGTCACCACGATGACCACGTCCGACGGCGGCACGATGGCTGCGAACTGCGGGTTCACCTCGCTGCGGATCATCTCGATGTGCACCTCGTGCACGGGCTTCCAGGAGTCCTCCATGTTGGCCAGGGCGATCTTGACCACCCGGTCCACGATGGCCTGTTCGATGGGCGTGAAGTCGCGCCCCTCGACCTTGGGCTGGCTCCCCGCCCCGCCGAAGAAGCTTTCCACCAGGGCGAAGACGAGCCTGGAGTCGACCACCAGGATGGCGTTGCCGCGCAGGGGGTCCATCTTGAAGATGGAAATGGAGGTGGGCACGGGAAGCGAGCGCATGAAGTCGCCGAACTTGGACATGTCGATGGAGATGGGGTTGATGTCCACGCGCTTGCGCATGACGTTGGCCAGGGCATTGGTGGCCAGCCGGGCGAAGCGGTCGTTGACGATCTCCAGCACGGGCATGCGCCCGCGGATGATGCGGTCCTGGTTGGCCAGGTCGAAGGAGACGACGCCGGAATCGTCCTCCGGGAGGTCCGTCTCGGTTTCGACGTCTCCCCCCGAAAGGCCGCGCAACAACGCATCAACTTCATCTTGTTCGAGAATCTTGCTCATACCGCTGCATCTCCAGGCAGGTTCAGGGGCGGCGGAACGCGTGTTCCGCGTTGCTCCCGTATCGCGAATCCGAAGCAAGCTTCGTGCCGAGAGGCCTTGCCGTCCTATCGGCCCTTGGGCTTCCGGGGATTAGGGGGCCGGGTGCCTTCGCTCCTGGCCCTCGCGGTCAAAATTCCGTCGCCTCATTGCTCCAGGGGCAGTTCCGTGATGCCGACCACGGCCACATCGCCCTTTGCCGAGGCCGCCCAGGAGCGGATGGCCTCCAGGGTCTCGCGGTGCGGATGGCCGATGGCGATGGCCGTTCCATGCCGCCTGGCCAGGGTCTCGGCCTTGCGCAGCTGGCCCACGATGTAGTCCACGCGCAGTTCATTGTCGATGAATACGTCGCGCCCGTAGAAGGGGGTGCCCGTGGCGCGGGCCGCCTCGGCCCCCTTGCTGGCGCCGATGGTCCGGCTGTCGAGGAAGAAGAGCCCCCGCTCGGCCATGACCCCCAGGGCCGCGCGCATGCCCGCCAGGTCCGCCGTGAAGCGCGAGCCCATGTGGTTGTTCACGCCCACGGCGCCGGGCATGCGGTCGAGGTTGCGGCGCACCGTGGCCTCGATCTCCTCCCTGGTCATGCGCACGTAGAGCGCGTCCGGCCCGGGGTCCACGTCCGGGTAGCCCCGGGGCTCCATGGGCAGGTGCACCAGCAGGTCGAGGCCTTGTGTGCTGGCGAGGGCCACCACGTCGTCCAGATGGCTGGAGGACGGCCATGCCGCGAAGGAGAGCTTGAGCCCCGTCCCGGCCAGCCCGCGCGCCAGGCCCACGTCCTCGCCCATGTCGTCGATGACGATGGCCAGCCTGCCCACCACGCCCGGGGCCTGTGCGCCCGGATGCGGGGCAAAGGGTTGGGGGGCAAAGGGGGCGGCTCCCTGGCTGGGCATGTCGAGAAACAGCTCGTGGGTGCGGATGCCGTCCACGATGACGGAGAACTGGCGCGGGCCCGAGGGGGTGAGCAGCGCGCCGGGTTCGCCCTCGGCCAGGAGCGCGGCCAGGCGGCTCCGAAACCGCTCGGGCTCCACGGGCAGCACGAAGGCCATGGACCGCGCGCGGAAGCCCGCGTCGCCCTTGGCGGGAAAGGCCAGGGCCTCGATGGAGTCCGGCGCTGCGCCGAGCTCCAGCAGGGTCCGGGTGATCAGCGCGTCGATGCGTATGGCCCGGGATTGCAGGTCCTCGCCGAGGGGTTCCTCGTAGACGCGGGGGGTGGGGGCTCCGGCCTGCACGGGGGCGGCCGTCGAGGGAACGGCCGGGCCCGGGGCCCGCCCGTTCCGGGGCAGCACGGCCAGCACGGCCAGCACCAGGACCACGGCCAGGATCAGCGTGCCGAGGACGCCGTAGCGCAGCAGGGGAGGCCGCCGGGCGTCCTCCTCGTCCTCCGCGGCGCCCGCCGTTTCCGTGGGGGGCAGGTCGGGCTCGGCCTCGTAGCCTTCGGCCAGGGGCGATGCCGCTTCCTGGTCCCGGCCCGCGCGGGGCTCGGAGGAGCGCTCCTCCCCGCCGGGGCGGGGAGGGCGTTCTCCGTTGTTGTTTCCGTTGCCAGGCATCCGCTTCCCCGGCTACTGGATTTGCGATATCTGCGGCAGCTTGCGCACGAGTTCGAGCGCCAGTCGCAGTTGGTTGTCCTTCTTCAGGGTTTCCAGCGCCTTGGCGTCGGGCCCGCCTTCCTTGTGCGGGGCGTCGCCGTTGGCGTTCTCCAGGTGGCCGGAGAGGTCGCGCTCGCGCACGGTGAGCCGGGCGCGCATGGCGGCGTCCTCGTCCTCCACGGGCGGGGTGAAGGGCACGCGCAGGTCGGGCTCGATGCCCTCGGCCTGGATGGAGCGGCCGGAGGGGGTGTAGTAGAGGGCGGTGGTGAGCTTGATGCCCGCGCCGTCGGAGAGCGGGATGATCTGCTGCACGGAGCCCTTTCCGAAGGAGCGCTCGCCGAGCACCAGGGCGCGCTTGCGGTCCTGGAGGCAGCCGGCCACGATCTCCGAGGCCGAGGCGCTGCCCGCGTTGATGAGCACCACCACGGGCACGTCCACGTCCGAGGACTGGCTGCGGGCCATGAAGTCCCTCCGGGCGGCGGCCGCCTTGCCCTGGATGTAGACGATGAGCCCTTCGCCGAGGAAGGTGTCGGAGACGGAGACCGCCTGATCGAGCAGGCCGCCGGGGTTGTTGCGCAGGTCGAGGACGATGCCCGTGAGCTCGTGCTTGGCCACGTATTCGCCGATCTGCCTGTGCAGCTCGTTGGTGGTGTTCTCGTTGAAGCGCGTGAGCCGCACGTGGAGCACGCCCTCGTCGAGCACCTGGGTCTTCACGGGGATGATGGGGATGGTGCCGCGCACGATGGGCACGTCGATGGGCTTGGTGCCGTTCTTGTGCATCACGGTGAGGGTCACGGTGGTGCCCTTTTCGCCGCGAATCTTGTCCACGGCGTCGAGGAGCGTGATGTCCTGGGTGGGTTCGCCGTCGATCTCCAGGATGATGTCCCCGGCGAGGAGCCCGGCCTTGTCCGCCGGGGTGTCCTCGATGGGCGAGACCACGACCAGCCTGCCGCTTTCCAGGCTGATCTCGATGCCGATGCCCGAGAACTGCCCGGCCGTGGACTCCTGCATGTCCTTGAAGTCCTCGGCGGTGAGGTAGGCGGAGTGGGGGTCGAGCTGTTCGAGCATGCCCTTGATGGAGTCTTCGATGAGCTCGGAACGGCTGATGTCGTCCACGTAGCTGCTTTCGACGATATCCAGCACCTGGCTGAATCTGCGGAGTGAATCCAGGTGGTTGTCTTCCTGGGCCTGGGAAACCAGGCCCCCCGAAAGGGTCAGGCCGAAGAGCAGGGCGGCTGTGCTCAGCCAGAGAGCGACTTTCATTCTTCCTCCGAATATCCGTCGTGTCAGGCGAATTTGCCGTGTTATTCCAGGGATAACCAATCTACAGGACTAATCGGTTTCGCCCCGAAACGCAATTCAAAATACAGGCCCGGGCTTTTCGTCTTCGGGTGCAGCCCGGCGGTGCCGATGGGTTCGTCCTTCTCCACCTCCTGCCCGACGGCCACGGAGGTGTCGGCCAGGTAGGCGTAGACGGAATAATATTCATCCCCGTGGTAGACGATGACCACCCGCCCGAACCCGCGCAGCACGTCCGCGTGGAGCACCTTGCCCCAGAACACGGAGCGCACCGGGGCCCCGGGCGCGCTGGAGATGCCTATGCCGCGCCGGGGCGGGCTGGCCCCCGGGGCGAAGGTGGAGATCACCTGGCCCTCCACGGGCCAGGGCAGCAGCTTGCGGTTGTCCGCGAAGTGCCTGCTGCGCTGGCTCTGGAGTTTGTAATTCAGGTCCTTGATGACATCAAGGATGGCGCGCAGGTCGGTTTCGAGGTCGGCCTTGCGGTCGCCCGCCCGGCGCAGGCCCGCCAGCAGCTCCAGCCGTTGCCGCAGCAGGCGGTCCTTGGCCTCGTTCACCTCGCCGAGCTTGGCGGCGGCCTCCAGGGCCAGGCGTTGCCGCTCCTCCAGGTTGGCGCGCATGGCCTCGGCCGCCTCGGCCGCCCGGCGCATGCGCTCGGCAGTGGCCTCGTAGATGGCCGCCAGCCAGGCGAAACGCCGGTCCGTCTCCTGCCAGGAGTCCTGCCGGGAGTCCTGCCGGGAATCCGGGGACCAGAGGCCCGTGGCGAGCCGCCCCGCGTGCACGGGCCAGAGGGCCCGGAGCAGTTCGCGCAGCTCGCCGACAAGCCTTTCCCGAAGGGCCCGGAGCACCTCGTGCCTGCGGCGGGCCTCGGCCTCGGCCACCTCGATGCGCGCCAGTTCCTCCTCGCGCTCGCGGACCTCCGCCGTGGTCCGCCGGACCTCGGCCTCCACGCGGGCGAGCCGGGCACGCAGGTCGCGCTGTTCCTTCTCCAGCCGTTCGATGGTCTGCTGGCGCTGGTCCGCGCGGTCCTGCTCGTGCTGGATGGCCTCGCGCAGCTCGTCGGTTTGCGCCACGCCCGCCCGGGCGGGAAGCAGGGCGACGGCCGCCAGAAACAGGGCCGCGAACAGCGGGGCGCGGCGCGTCATGGCAGGTCGAACCCCAGGGGGCAGTCTTCGCAGCGGGGCTTGGTCTTGCGGCACCAGTCCTTGCCGATGCGCACGATGAGCGCGTGGTATTCGTTGTACAGCCGGACGTCCTCGGGCAGGTGGTCGGTGAACAGCGCCTGGAGTTCGTGGTATTCGCAGCCCTCGTGGATGAGCCCGTGGCGCTGGCAGAGCCGCGCGGTGTACGCGTCCACCACGAAGGTGGGCATGTCCAGGGCGTAGAGCAGGATGGAGTCGGCCGTCTCGGGGCCCACGCCGTTGATGCCGAGCACCAGGGGCCGCAGCTCCACGAGGTCGCGCCCGCGCAGGTTCTCGATGCGCAGGTCGGCCTCGCGCTCCAGGAAGGCCACGAGGTTCTTGAGCCGTTTGGCCTTCATGCGAAAATACCCGGCCGGGCGGATGAGCGGTTCGATCTCACCCTCGGGCAGCTCGCGCAGGGCCTCGGGGGAGAGGGCGTCCGCCTCCTTGAGCGCCTTGATGGCCCGTTCCACGTTTCCCCAGTTGGTGTTCTGGGTGAGGATGGCCCCCACGGCCACCTCGAAGGGGGTCTCCCCGGGCCACCAGCGGCTGGGGCCCAGGGCCGCGCTCATGGCCTCGTACAGGGCGACGAGCCGCGAGGCCGTGCTCACGCGGGCCTCCTGATGCGCAGGGCGCACCATTCCTCGCGCGGGAAGCGCTCGGGCTCGGGCAGGCCCGCGCGCACGTAGGCCTCGGCCACGGCGTCGGCCTGCTCCGCGAGGATGCCCGAGAGCAGCAGCAGCCCCCCGGGGGCCAGGCGCGCGGCGATGCCCTCCGCCAGCTCGATGAGCGGGCCGGAGAGGATGTTGGCGGCGATGACGTCGAAGGTCAGCCCCGGGGCCAGGCAGGCCAGTTCGCCCACGGAGAAGGCGATGCGATCCGCCACGCCGTTGGCCTCGGCGTTCTCCACGGCGCAGGGAACGGCCTCGGGGTCGATGTCGAGCCCCAGGCCCGTGAGCCCGAGCATGGCCAGGCCGATGGCCAGGATGCCCGAGCCGGTGCCCAGGTCGAGAAAACGCAGGGCGGCGAGGTCGCCGTTGCCGCGAATCCCGCCGATGAGCTCCAGGCACAGGG
>JBFWJM010000073.1:0-12292 GCA_050253205.1 Desulfovibrionaceae bacterium | reverse complement strand
TCAAGCCCTTTGACGGCAAGCCCGAGCCCGGTGACCTGGACTCCGAGCTGCTGTTCACCGAGACCGCGCTGGTGACCCCGAAGGAAGCCCTCGGCAAGAAGTTCGACGTTTCCGACGGTGGCATGACCCGCGTGTGGAAGGGTGGCGAGCTCCAGGGCTAGTTGCGACTGGCTTGGTGCTTGCTTGAGAATTTGAATCGAATTTACTCCAAGGAGGAACTGATATGCCTCTGCTTCCCATCAAAGAAGCTTCCAAAGGCGTTGCTCTGGCCGAACCTGAAGTGATTGAGATGCACGCCGACGTCCTGCTCGTCGGCGGTGGCATGGGCAACTGCGGCGTCGCCTTCGAAGCCGTGCGTTGGGCCGACAAGGTCGGTGGCGACATCTCCATCATGCTCTGCGACAAAGCCGCTCTCGAGCGTTCCGGCGCCGTTGCTCAGGGTCTGTCCGCCATCAACACCTACCTCGGTGAGAACGAGCCGGACGACTACGTCCGCATGGTCCGCACCGACCTCATGGGCCTCGTGCGCGAAGACCTGATCTTCGACCTGGGCCGCCACGTTGACGATTCCGTCCATCTGTTCGAAGAGTGGGGCCTTCCCTGCTGGATCAAGAAAGACGGCAAGAACGTCGACGGTGCCAAGGCCAAGGCCCAGGGCCTGTCCCTGCGCAAGGGCGACGCCTGCGTGCGTTCCGGCCGCTGGCAGATGATGATCAACGGTGAGTCCTACAAGTGCATCGTGGCCGAGGCCGCGAAGAACGCTCTGGGCGAAGACCGTTACATGGAGCGCGTCTTCATCGTGAAGATGCTGCTCGATGCCAACCAGCCCAACCGCATCGCTGGTGCCGTCGGCTTCTCCACCCGTGAGAACAAAGTCTACGTCATCACTTGCAACGCTGCTGTCGTCGCCTGCGGCGGCGCCGTCAACGTCTACCGCCCCCGGTCCACCGGTGAGGGCATGGGCCGCGCCTGGTATCCGGTTTGGAACGCTGGTTCCACCTACACCATGTGCGCTCAGGCCGGCGCTGAAATGACCATGATGGAAAACCGCTTCGTCCCCGCCCGCTTTAAGGACGGTTACGGCCCGGTCGGCGCCTGGTTCCTGCTCTTCAAGGCCAAGGCGACCAACTACAAGGGTGAGGACTACTGCGAGACCAACCGCGCCATGCTGAAGCCTTACGAGGATCGCGGCTACGCCAAGGGTCACGTCATCCCCACCTGCCTGCGCAACCACATGATGCTCCGCGAAATGCGCGAAGGTCGCGGTCCCATCTACATGGACACCAAGACCGCCCTGCTGACCACCTTCGAGAGCATGACTCCCGAAGAGCAGAAGCACCTCGAGTCCGAAGCCTGGGAAGACTTCCTCGACATGTGCGTCGGTCAGGCCAACCTCTGGGCCGCCACCAACTGCGCCCCTGAGGAGCGTGGTTCCGAGATCATGCCCACCGAGCCGTACCTGCTCGGTTCGCACTCCGGTTGCTGCGGCATCTGGGTTTCCGGTCCGGACGAGTCCTGGGTCCCCGAAGACTACAAGGTCAAGGCTGACAACGGCAAGATCTACAACCGTATGACCACCGTCAACGGCCTGTTCACCTGCGCGGACGGCGTCGGCGCCTCCGGCCACAAGTTCTCCTCCGGTTCCCACGCTGAAGGCCGCATCGTCGGCAAGCAGCTGGTCCGTTGGGTTGTGGACCACAAGGACTTCAAGCCGACTCTGAAAGAGAAGGCTGCTGACCTGGCCAAGGAAATCTACCAGCCCTGGTACACCTTCGAGCAGGGCAAGGGCATTTCCACCGACCCGGTCGTGAACCCGAACTACATCACCCCGAAGAACTTCATGATGCGCCTGATCAAGGCCACTGACGAATACGGTGGTGGTGTCTCCACTCTGTACATGACCTCCAAGGCTCTGCTGAACACCGGCTTCTGGCTGCTCGGCATGCTGGAAGAGGACTCCAAGAAGCTGGCCGCCCGCGACCTGCACGAACTGATGCGCTGCTGGGAGCAGTTCCACCGCCTGTGGACCGTGCGCCTGCACATGCAGCACATCGAGTTCCGTGAAGAGTCCCGCTACCCCGGCTTCTACTACCGCGGCGACTTCATGGGCCTGGATGACTCCAAGTGGAAGTGCTTCGTGAACTCCAAGTTCGATCCCGCCACCGGCGAGACCACGATCTTCAAGAAGCCCTACTACCAGATCATCCCCAGCTAAGTCGGGATACAAAGCAGGCGGCTGCGGACCCAGTCCGCAGCCGCCTTTCTCAATGCGCGGATCAAAATGGTCTGAACCCGGTCCGGGACAGGCGTCCTAGCCTGGGTTTAGGCCATTTTGCAGGCTAGGCCATCCATGTGAAATCTAGGGAGGAATGAGAATGTCGAACAACAGTATTCTCGTGATCGGCGGTGGATTCGCAGGAATCACCGCTGCCTTGGAGGCCGCCGAAATCGGGTACGACGTCATCATCGTCGAGAAAAATCCGTACCTCGGTGGTAGAGTGGCACAACTCAATCAGTATTTTCCCAAAATGTGCCCTCCCTCCTGTGGACTCGAGATCCAGTTCCAACGGATCAAGAACAACCCTCGGGTGAAGTTCCTGACCCTGGCGGAAGTGACCGCCGTCTCCGGCAGTGTCGGCGACTACACCGTGGACGTGAAGATTTCTCCGCGCCACGTGAACGAGAAGTGCACCTGCTGCGGCAAGTGTGTCGACGCGGCCAAGACCACCGTGAAGAGCGAGTTCGACCTCGGCGTGGGCGAGCGCAAGACCGCCTACTGCACGCATCTTTTCGCCTTCCCGCAGCGCTATGTCGTGGACACCGTCAACGCCTCCCCGGCGGAGCTCAAGGCCATCAAGGACGCCTGCCCCTATGATGCCGTCGACCTCGACGCCGCCGAGAAGACCCAGACCTTCAGCGTCGGTTCCATCGTCATGGCCACCGGCTGGCAGCCCTATCCGCTGGAAAAGCTCGAAAATCTCGGTGCGGGCAAGCTCACCAACGTCATCTCCAACATGCAGATGGAGCGGTTGTGTGCCCCTTCCGGGCCCACCAACGGCGTCATCAAGCGTCCGAGCGACGGCGCCGAGCCCCAGCGCATCGCCTTTGTGCAGTGTGCGGGCTCCCGCGACCAGAACCACCTGAACTACTGCTCCTACATCTGCTGCATGGCCTCGCTCAAGCAGGTCAACTACGTGAAGGAGAGGAACCCGTCCGCCAAGGTCACGGTGTTCTACATCGACCTGCGCACCCCCGGCCGCTACGACAAGTTCAAGGCCATGGCCACCGAGAACCCGAACCTCTCTCTGGTCAAGGGCAAGGTGGCGGGCATCAAGGAAGACGCGGACAAGAACCCTGTCGTCACCGTGGAGAACGCGGTCACGGGCATCAAGTCGGATGAGCCGTTTGACCTCGTGGTGCTGGCCACGGGCATGCAGCCCAGCATCGCCGGGCAGAAGCTGCCCCTGACGGTTGCCCGCGACGACGAGGGCTTCATCACCGCCGAGGGCGACGGCATCGTCGCCGCAGGCTGCGCCAAGCTGCCGCTGGACGTCATGAAGACGGCCCAGACCGCCACCGGCGCGGCCCTGAAAGCCATCCAAAACGTGGTGGGGAGGTAAATCATGGCTGAGAAGCTTGGTGTATACATCTGCGGTGGCTGCGGCATCGCCGACGCCATCGATACCGAGGCCCTGGCCGAGTTCGTGAACAACGGCAAGCACAGCCAGCTGTGCCAGGTGGTCAAGACCAACGGGGTGCTGTGTTCCCCCGAGGGCAAGGCAGAGATCGAGGACGATATCAAGGCCGAAGGCCTCGACGGCGTCGTGGTCTGCGCCTGCTCTCCGCGCGCCAAATGGGACGTGTTCCAGTTCGGTGCCACCCAGGTCAACCGCGTGTCCCTGCGCGAACTCGGCGTCTGGTCCTTCCAGGATGACGAAAAGTACGAAGACCTGCAAATGGTCCAGGCCAAAGACTACGTGAACATGGGCATCAACTACCTCTCCAAGAGCAAGCTGCCCGCGCCCACGGTCGAACCCTGCAACACCACCGTGCTCGTGCTCGGCGGTGGCTTCACCGGCCTCAACGCCGCGCTGGAGGCCGCCCGCGCCGGGCGTACGGTGCTGCTCGTGGAGAAGGACACAAAGCTCGGCGGCAAGGCCGCGGGCATGTACAAGTTCTTCCCCATGTCCGACCCGTATACGAAGCTTGAGGAAAACCCCATCCCCGGGCTCATCGCGGCCATCGAGGCCGAGCCGAAGATCACCGTGAAGCTCGGCACCACGCTTACCGAGCTCAAGGGCGCCCCCGGCTTCTACACCGCCGTCATCGGCGGCGAGGACGTGCCCATCGGCTCCGTGGTCCTGGCCACGGGCTGGGTGCCCGGCAAGGCCGAGTTCATGGCCCCGCTGGGCTACGGAACCTACAAGAACGTGGTCACCACCCGCGAGCTGGAAGCCATGGCCTTCAACGGGGGCATCAAGCGCCCGTCCGACGGCAAGGCTCCCAAGGCCGTGGCCTTCATCCTCGACGTCGAGAAGTTCATGGAGGGCGTGAAGTACGGCCCCTGCGGCGTGTGCGAAGGCCCCGAGGAGCTGGAAGGCGGCGAAGAGGGCGAGGAGGCGAAGTTCGTCTACCCCGACAAGGAATCCGCCAAGCACCTGGCCTACTCCTCGGAGCTCTCCTCCCTGGTGGCCCTCAAGCAGGCCGGCTACATCCGCGAGGACAAGGACGCCGCCGCCTACATCATCTACGACCACATGATGGTGCCGGGCATCAACGAGAAATACTACAAGGTCGCCCAGGACGATGCGGGCATCATGCTCACCAAGGGCACGGTCACCGGCATCACCGAGACCGGGGACGGCTCGCTGATCATCGCCGCCAAGAATACCCTGCTCGGCGAGTCCATCGAGCTGGTGGCGGACATGGTGGTGCTGCCCACGGCCATCGTGCCCACCACGGCCGCCGACCCGACCATGAACTTCGTCTACCGCCAGGGCCCGGCCTTCCCGGACCTGGAGCTCTTCGACGGGTTCGCTGACTCGAACTACATCTGCTTCCCCTACGAGACGCGCCGCACGGGCGTCTACGCGGCGGGTTGCGTGCGCCAGCCCATGCCCATGGCCCTGGCCAAGGACGACGCCGCAGGCGCGGCGCTGAAGGCCATCCAGTGCGTGGAGAGCGCCAATCGCGGCGTGTCCGTGCATCCGCGCTCGGGCGACCTGAGCTTCCCCGAGTTCAACTTCGTGCGCTGCACCCAGTGCAAGCGCTGCACCGAGGAATGCCCCTTCGGCGCGCTGGACGACGACGAGAAGGGCACCCCGATGCCCAACCCCACGCGCTGCCGCCGCTGCGGTACCTGCATGGGCGCCTGCCCCGAGCGCGTCATCGGCTTCGCCAACTACAACATCGACCAGATCGGCTCCACCATCAAGCAGGTCCAGGTGCCCGAGACCATCGACGCGGGCGGCCCGCGCGTGCTCGTGCTCGCCTGCGAGAACGACGCCTACCCGGCGCTGGACATGGCGGCCATGCGCGGCCACACCTGGAGCCCCTTCGTGCGCTTCCTGCCCGTGCGCTGCCTCGGCTCGGTGAACGCCATCTGGGTCGCCGACGCCATGAGCAAGGGCGTGGACGGCGTGATGCTGCTGGGCTGCAAGTTCGGCGACGACTACCAGTGCCACTTCGTCAAGGGCTCCGAGCTCTGCAACCGCCGCAAGGAGAACATCGCCGAGTCGCTCAAGCGGCTGGGCGTGGAACCCGAGCGCGTGGAGCAGTACGAAGTCTCCATCGATGAATACGACAAGATCCCCGGTCTGATAGAAGACTTCATGACCGAGGTCGTCGCCAAGTTCGGCCCCAACCCCTTCAAGGGTTACTAGGAGGTTAAACCATGTCGAATCCCGTCAAGGTTCAACCGGACCTTCAGTTCGTCAAGGAATTGCAGGAAGTTGGGGGCGAGTCCCTCAAAAAATGCTACCAGTGCGCCACCTGCTCGGTGGTCTGCCCCCACTCCCCCGCCGACGACCCCTATCCGAGAAAGGAGTTGGTCTGGGCGCAGTGGGGCCTGAAGGACAAGCTGGTCAACGACATCGACATCTGGCTGTGCCACAACTGCGGCACCTGCTCTGACCTGTGCCCGCGCGGTGCCAAGCCCGGCGACCTGCTCGGCGCGCTCCGCAACATGGCCTACCGCAGCCTGCCGCCCTTCCCGGCCATCGGCAAGTGGATGAGCTCCTCCAAGTTCCTGCCCCTGCTGGTGGCCATCCCGGCCATCATCTGGGCGGCGATCTGGGCCATCCGCGCAGGCCAGCTCGGCACGGCGTTCCCGCTCTTCATCGAGGAAGGGCATCACCGCATCGTCTCCGAAGCGGGCAAGGTGATCTACGGCGGGCTCTTCCCCGGCGACTTCACCATCGACCCGATCTTCGTGCTCACCTTCTTCACCATGGTCGGTTTCTTCGTCCTGGCAGTGAAGAAGCTCGTGGCCTCCTTTGCCAACCTGCCCAAGACCTATGTCCTTGGCGGCGGCAAGGAAGTGTGCATGTGCTCCGCGCTCATCGACACCCTGAAGAACGAGGTGCTCAAGAACACCCAGCTCCAGGAGTGCGGTGACGACGAGGTGGCCGAGCGCCGCTTCAAGGGCCACTGGTTCCTGATGCTGGCGTTCATCGGCCTGGCCATCGTCACGGGCATCGTGGCCGTGACCCACTGGGGCGGCTACATCCTCGGCTGGATCGGCGCTCCCGAAGGGCTGACCAACGCCGTGGCCGCCGTGGGCCATACGCCCATGCACCTCATGAACCCGGTGAAGCTCCTGGCCAACATCGCCTTCTTCGGCGGTCTGCTCGGGCTCATCTGGCTCACGGGTCGGCGCATGAGCCTGGACAAGGAGAAGCAGGGCTCCTCCTGGTACGACTGGTACCTGCTGACGGTCATCTGGGTCGTGTTCCTCACCGGCTTCGGCTCCGAGATCTTCCGCCTGGTGAACATCCCGACCCTCGGCTACATCACGTACTACGTGCACCTCGTGGCCGTGTGGATGCTCTTCTTCTACCTTCCCTGGTCCAAGCTCGGCCACCTGGTCTACCGCACCGTGGCCCTGGCCTACGCCAAGAAGATCGGCCGCATCCCCATGGGCAACTAGCCCGGATGCGCTCAGCACGAATAATCATTTGTCCTAATACAGGAGGCAAATCATGTCTGAAGACGTCAAGACCCCCGAAGTGGAAGAGTCCATGGAAAAAGTCTTCCCCATGTCCACCCTGGTCGCGGCCATCAAGGGCGGCGACGTGGATGCGGGGCTGCTGGAGATGCTGTCCTTCGTGACCCAGAGCAACGTGGATGCCGACCTCGCCCCCGTGGCCGGAGGCATCGCCAAGGGCTTCATCTACGAGCAGGACGCCAAGCTCGTGACCATGTCCGGAGCGGACGTGGCCGGCCTCGGCGGCAAGGTCAAGATGATGCCCATGGCCGGAGCCGAGCTCTCCCAGGCCCAGGCCGTGCTCGCCAAGCTCACGGAAATCAAGGCCGAGAACGACGCCCTGAAGGCCGAGGTGGCCACCCTGACCAAGGACAAGGCCGAGCTCGCCGGGCTGGTGGACGGCCTCAAGGCCAAGGTGAAGGTCGCCGACGACGCCAACGCCGCCGGTGAGAAGAAGATCACCCTGGCCGAGACCAAGATCGACGGCATGGTCAAGAAACTCAACCAGCTCATGGAAGAGGTGGACAAGGTCAAGGCCCAGGGCGTGGTCGTGGCTGGCGGCGCTCCCGCCGCCGGCGGCGATGCCGGAGCGGCCGCTGCTCCCGCGGGCGGCGACGCCCCCTCCACGGGCGGCGAGCCCGAGGCCGACTTCGGCTTCGGTTCCAACCCCTTTGCCGACAACGAGTGGTAGACCGAACGCTGCCCCGTTTCATATCGGGTTGAAAGATGAATACCAGGACCCCCGGCCACCGGGGGTCCTTTTTTTGCGGCAGGGGGAAAGGGCCAGTAGGGGGCTTCGTGAATCCAAACGCAGCGGGGCGGTGGGGTTTTGTCCTCCAATGGGGGATGCTTCGGAAGGCAACCCGCGCAGGAAGAGGGGCGGCGCACCCGGGAAGGGCTGGGCGGATTCCGGCTTGCACGCCGGGCCGCGTCCGGGCGCTCTTGGGCGTTCCAGGGTCAATGCTTCTTGAGGACCACCAGGGTGATGTCGTCCGTGACCTGGGCCCCGTCCGTGAAGCTGCCCAGCGCGGCGTACACGGCATCGAGCACCTCCTGCGCGGAGCCGGAGGCCGCCCGGCGGACAACCTGGCGGAAGCGAGCCTTGCCGAACATCTCGCCCGACGGGGAGCGCGCCTCCCAGATGCCGTCCGTGCCGAGGACGATCATCTGCCCGGGGGCCAGGGGCGGTGCGGTGTGCTCGGTGAACACGTACCCCGGCACCACGCCCACGGGCAGGTCGCGCCCGCGCAGGGGGGTGAAGGAATCGGACCCCGGGTCGAAGAGCAGCGGGGGGTCGTGCCCGGCGAGCACCCAGGAGAGATCGGCCCCGCCGCTGCCCACGCAGAGCAGCACCAGGGTCAGGAACCGGCCCGAGCCGTAGAGGTCGGCCGCGAGGTGGCGGTTCAGGTCCGCGACCATGTCCACCGGGCCGCCGGGCTGCATGGAGCGCATGCGCAGAAAGGCCCGCGCGGCGGTCATCAGCAGGGCCGCGTCCACGCCGTGGCCGGAGACGTCGCCCACGGCCACGCAGAGGTGGGCCGGGGCGCCTTGCTCCGGCGCTCGCTGGATGTAGTCGAAGTAGTCGCCGCCCACCTCGGAGCTCGGGTCGCTCCGTCCGGCGACGTCCAGGCCGGGCAGCTCGGGAGGGCGCGAGGGCTGGAGCCCGCGCTGGACCTCCTCCGCCAGGCGCAGGGCCTTCTTCTGCTCGGAGATGTTGGTGACGAAGGCCACGTTGCCGAGGAATGCGCCGAGGGTGTCCGTCAGGGTGTTGCCGTGCACGATGACTGGAATGCGCGTGCCGTCCTTGGCGATCATCTCCGACTCGAAGACGCGCTGGTTGCGGCTCAGCAGTTCGTCCCGATGGGAGATGAGGAAGCGCCTCTTCCCGGGTGAGGTGAACTCCAGGGAAGTCCTGCCGAGGAGATCCTCGCGCTCGTAGCCGAGCATGCGCAGGATGGCGTCGTTCATGTCCAGGAAGCGCAGTTCGTCGTCCATGAGCACGAAGCCCTCGGCGGCGGTCTGAATGATGCGCCGGAACTTTTCCTCGCTGCGCCGCAGTTCCTCCTCGGCCAGCACCCGCTCGGTGATGTCGATGACCAGCCCCTGGTTGAACATGGGCCTGCCGTCCTCGTCACGGACCACGGAGGTGCGGTCGTGGACCCAGCGGGTCTCGCCGCCCGCCGTGCGGATGCGGTAGGCCTGCTCGTAGACCTCGGCGTCGCGTTCGCGTTGCAGGCGGATGTCCGTTTCCACGTCCTCGCGGTCGTCGGGGTGGACCATGTCGGCGTAGGTCAGCTCCTCGCAGAGCAGTTCGGCGGCGGAGTAGCCCCACTGGGACACGTTGCGCGAGACGAAGACGAGCTTGCCCGTTTCGTCGGCCATGCGCCGGAAGAGCACGGCCGGGCTCATCTCGATGATGGATTCGGCCAGGCGCAGGGCGTCCCCCCGGCAGGCGAACTTGAAGCTCTCCAGCTCTGTGGTGGCGACGCGCAGCTCGCGGAGGAGCTCCTCGCGGGTGAGGTGATCAAACTTCCGCATGTATCAGGAATAGTCATTTTTGTTTCGAAAAGGAAGACTCTGGAACGACGTTGTTCCGGCCGTGACCGAACCGCCACGAGGAGCGCTCCCGCCTGCGGCCCGGGGTGATTGCCAGGGGCGGTTTCAACGTATATGAAATTCGGGGGTTATTTGCAGAGAACGGCTCGCGCGAGGGCGCGGCCGCACCCCCGCAAGGAGAGCAGCATGAGTTCGGGCAACGACGTTTCCAAGAGCGCGCAGACGGATGCGCAGGCGGATGCGCAGCGGGAATACATCCGGCAGATGGTGAAGATCACCGCCCGGTACAGCGTCCTGGCGGACAAGGTCGAAAAGGACCCGAACCGCTACCTGTTCATCGGGCGTAACGCGGGGGAGTTTTCCGGGAACGTCAAATACCTGTACCTGCACTTTCTGCGCAAGGTTCCCCAGGCCACCTGCCACTTCCTGACCCTGCGCCGGGACATGGCCGTGATGCTCTCCGACGCGGGCATGCCCGTGCTCCACTATCCCTCGGACACCGTGGACGAGCTGGTCCGGGCGGGAACCGTGGTGGTGGATTCCATCAGCTACCGGCGGCAGCTCTACTGGCCGCTCATCAGGCACGCCCGGCACGTGCAGCTCTGGCACGGCATCGGCAACAAGAAGATCGGCTTCCAGCTGGAGGGGGCGGCCTGCCTGCAAGGGCGCGACCAGACGCTCGTGGAGGATCACGAAGGCTACGACGTCCTCGTCTCGACCTCGGAGTTCTACACCGAGGAGGTGTTCAAGAAATCCATCGGGGCGAAGGAGTTCGTCAACCTGGGCTACCCGAGGACTGATGTCTTCACCACGCCCCTCAGCAAGGACCTCCTCGTGGGCTGCGACGTGGAAGCCTACGGCCGGGTGGTCAAGGCCCGGAAAACGCGCCCTGTGGTCCTCTTCGCGCCCACCTTCCGCGACACGGGCGTCCACCCCCTGACCCAGGGCGTCATGAGCCTTGAGGAGCTCATCGCCGGGGTCAACGCACTGGGCGCGCACCTGCTCATCAAGACTCACAACCGCACCCCCATCGTCGTGGACAACGTCCCCGAGAACGTGACCATCTGCCATTCCAGGAGCGACATCTACCCGTTCCTGCCCCTGGTGGACGCCATGATCACGGACTATTCGTCCATCTACACGGAGTATCTGCTGCTCGACCGCCCGGTCATTTTCTTCTGGGCCGATTTCGAGAGCTACATGACCCGGGACCGCGGGTTCCAGTTCCCGTTCGAGGAGATGTGCCCCGGCACCAAGTGCCGCTCATCCAGGGAACTCTTCGCGGCGGTGAACGACGCCCTGCGCGGGCGGGACGACTGGGCCCCGGCGCGCAGGAGCATGCGCGAGAGGGCCTTTGCCCACCCGGCCGGGGGGGCCTGCGAGCGCATCGCCGAATATCTGCTGGCCCATGGAGGGGAGGCCCATGTTCAGGACGTTTGAGAGGCACCTTTCGGGCAATGACTGGAACGGCGAGCTGGTGTTCGCCTTCGGCTCCGCGACGGTGGACGAGGCCATTTCCGATCGGTTCGTGTTCCGCATTCCCAACTGCCGCCTCGTGGACCCGGGTCGGCTGTGCTCCAGCATCGAGATGGAGCGCTGGCGAAACGGGGTGGTCTTCGTGGCGGACGAGGAGTGCGGCAGGCGCGAGGGCTGGGCGCTCCAGGCCGTGCAGATGCGCATCCTCAACGCCTACTACGGCTTCCACTTCGACAGCGCCACGCCGTACGAGCCCTCGGCCGAGCTCCAGATGCTGCACTCCTGGCTCTCGGACCCCTCGCGCAGCATCAGCCAGCTCAAAAACATGCCCTGGCTGCTGCGCTACCCCCTGGCGGACAAGCTGGCCGACCGCAGCGCGGGCCTGCCCGTGCTCATCGTCATGGCGGGCAACTCGGCCCAGGCTGTCCGCCCCCGGCTCGGGGAGATGGCCCGGGGCTGTCTCGTGGTCTGCATCGCCCGCTCCCTGGCCCTCTGCCTGGAGGAGGGCGTGGAGCCGGATTTCGTGGTCCAGTACGATACCAACTACGAGCAGCAGCACTTCTACGAGACGGTTCCCCCGCTGAAGAACACGGTGCTCGTCTCCCTCTCCTCGGCGCATATCGAGCACTACGCCTGGAAATTTCGCGGGGTGTTCTTCCGGGCGAGCTTCAACAAGCTGATCATCCCCAACGAATACAAGCTGCGGGACGGCTCCGAGGGCAGCCTGCTGGCCTGCATGGGGCTGGCCGAGGCCCTGGCCGCGCCGGAGGTCTACCTGGCGGGGTGCGACTTTTCCTGGAAGGAGGACGAGGACCAGTATGCCGGGGTGGCGGCGGAGGCGCAGGGGCTGGCCTCCCGGGACGGCGACCACCGCATCCTGCCCTGGGAGTCCTCGCCGGGCGTGGCCGTGCCGGGGCGCTTCACCCTGGCGGGGCGGCTGGGCGAAACCGTGCACTCGACCATGGGCTACATAGCGGCGGCGTCCAAGGCGGCGTCCTACGCCGAGGAGATGGGCCGGGATACGGGCTGCCGCTTCCACCTCTGCACGGATGAGGG
>JBFWJM010000072.1:0-12295 GCA_050253205.1 Desulfovibrionaceae bacterium | reverse complement strand
TGCTGCTGACCGGAAAGGGGCCTCGGGGTCCCTTTCTTTTTTGCCCCGCCGCTCTCGCCCGCCGCCGTCACCCGCCGCCAACGCTTCCGTGACCCTTCTTCATGCTTCGTGACCCGCGCGCGATGCTTTTCGCGCGCCCTTTGCAGTAGCTTGGCCCCAGGCGCGAGGCAACCCCACGGAGGTGTCCCATGGTGGTCCATACGGAGGCAAGCATCCCCCTGGTGCTGGAAAAGGCCGAGAGCCTCGTCTTCGGCGACGGCAGGCGGCTCTCCTGCGGCCCGGCGCGCCCGGGCGGGCAGGGGCTCGACGTGCGGTTGCTGGGCGGCGTGGCCGTGGTCCGCACGCTCAGGTCCGGCGAAACCTGGCGCATCCGCTGCAACGGGCGGGACTATGCCGTGCAGGCCGGGGACGACGTGCTCCTGGTGGAGCGCTGCCACGCGCCGCGCGCGCCGCGCCCCTCCCGGGCGGGGTTTCGCTCCGGGCCGGATGGCGGGGACGCCGCCCCCGCCGCCGCCTGATCTCTCCCCGGCCATCCCCCGGCCATCCCCCGATCATTCCCGACATGGGGTCATGAAAAAGCCCCGCCGGAGCGGGGCCTGTGCAGGTCGTTTCCACCGGGCCGATCAGGTCCAGCGCTTCATGAAGTCCGCGCAGTCCGATCCCTGGTCGATGTGGTTGATGAGCGCGGAGCCGAACACCGCCGCGTCCACGAGGCCCTCCAGCTCCTTGAGCTGGTCCGGGTGCTTGAGCCCGAAGCCGAGCGCCACGGGAACCTCGAACACCTCGCGCACCAGGGTGAGCTTCTCCTTCACCTCCGGGGGCAGGGAGGCCCGCGCCCCGGTGATGCCCAGCACGGACACGAAGTACACGAAGGCGTCCGCGTCCTCGGCGTATCGCTCCATGCGCTCGCGGGGCGTGTTCAGGCCCACCAGGGGGATGAGGCTCAGCCCCTCGGCCCCCAGCGCTTGCTTCAGCGGGCCGGATTCCTCCATGGACAGGTCCGCGATGATGATGCCCGAGACGCCCGCCCGGGCCGCGTCCTTGGCGTACCGTTCGTAGCCGTACTGGTACACGGGGTTCAGGTAGCCCATGAGCACGAGCCCGGCGGTGTAGGTCCGCTGGGCCAGCTCCTCCAGTATCCAGGCGAGGTTCACGCCCCTCTCCAGGCAGGCCAGGGACGCGCGCTCCACGGTGGGCCCGTCGGCCACGGGGTCGGAGAAGGGCATGCCGATCTCGATGATGTCCGCGCCGCCCTTGTCCAACGCTTCTATCTCCTGGAAAAATCGTTCCTTGTCCGGGTATCCCGCCGGGAGGAAGGGCACCAGCGCCACCTTCCCGGCCTGGTTCTTGGCCCGTATCTTGTGCGTCAGTTTCGACATTCTGCTATCCTCTTCTTCATACGACTCTTGCAGGAGCGTCCAGGTTGCGGCGGATGCCAGGCGCGAGGCGAAACCGGGGACGAAGCGTGGCAGCGCCACGTGAGGAGCCGATTTCGCCGAGCAACGCCGCAGACGCCGCGGCATGGACGCTCCTAGAGGTTGATGACGGTCTCCATGTCCTTGTCTCCACGCCCGGACAGGCAGACGACGAGCGACTGCCCCTGAAGCGCATCCTTGTTCTCGATGACCCAGGCCAGCGCGTGGGAGCTCTCCAGCGCGGGGATGATCCCCTCGGCCCGGGAGAGCACCCGGAAGGCGTTCAGGGCCTGGGCGTCGTTGATGCGGTGATACTCGCCGCGCCCGCTGGCCTTGAGGTGCGCGTGCTTGGGCCCCACGCCGGGGTAGTCCAGCCCCGGGGCGATGGAGTGCGAGGGCATGATCTGCCCGTCGTCCGTCTGGAGGAGCTTGGTCTTGGCTCCGTGGAACACGCCGTCCGTGCCTACGGCCAGCGGCGCGGAGTGGTGGCAGCCCGGCTCGCCCGTGCCCGCGGCCTCCACCCCGATGAGCCGCACGCCCGCGTCCGGCTCGAAGTGGTGGAACATCCCGATGGCATTGGACCCGCCGCCCACGCAGGCAACGACCCCGTCCGGCAGCCTGCCGTTCTTGTCCAGGTATTGCTGGCGCGCCTCCCTGGAGATGATGGCCTGGAAGTGCTCCACCAGCTCGGGGAAGGGGTGCGGCCCGGCGGCCGTGCCGAAGCAGTAGTGCGCGCGCCGCTGCTCGGCGATCCAGAAGCGCATGGCCTCGTTGATGGCGTCCTTGAGGGTCCTGGTGCCGGACTCCACGGCCACGATCTCCGCGCCGAGGAGCTTCATGCGCTGCACGTTCACGTTCTGGCGCACCACGTCCACCGCGCCCATGTAGACCTTGCACTCCAGCCCGAGCAGGGCGGCGGCCGTGGCCGTGGCCACGCCGTGCATGCCCGCGCCCGTCTCGGCGATCATGAAGGGCTTGCCCATCTTCCTGGTCATGAGCGCCTGGCCGATGGTGTTGTTGACCTTGTGCGCGCCCGTGTGGTTGAGGTCCTCGCGCTTGAGCCAGAGGTCCACGCCCAGCTGCCTGGAGAGGTTGGCGCAGCGGGTCAGGGCCGAGGGCCTGCCCACATAGTCGCGCAGGAGCGCGAGGAACTCCTGCTCGAACTCCGGCGTCTTCACGATGTTCTCAAAGGCGTCCTCCAGTTCGAGGAGCGGCGGCATGAGCAGTTCGGGCATGTATTGGCCGCCGTAGTCGCCAAAATATCCTTTCTTCATGGTATTCTCCTTAACTGCGGGAACATCCGCGCCGGCTTCGTTGCGCGAGGCTCGCGGGGCCTCGCGTATTGCCGCATGCGCCACGGCCCGCTCGCCTCTCGCGCCTGGCTATGGCGGCGTTGCCGCAGCCCGTGTGCAGTTCCCTTTTATGTCAAAGCCGTCAGGCTCGCATTGTATTGATCAGCGCTGTTCATCGTTGTTCATTTATCTGCTCCAGGGTCGCGGCCAGCTTGTGGCGGTCCTTGCGCCCGGGGGAGGATTCCACCCCCGAGTTGAGGTCCACGCCGTGCGGGTTCGCCCGCAGCGCAGCACCGATGGTGGCCGGGCCGAGCCCGCCCGCCAGCAGCCAGGGCACGGGAATGGTGATCTCCCGGAGGAAATCCAGCGCCAGGGGCCTGCCGTGCCCGCCGCCGGAGGTTCCGGCGTCGAAGAGCAGGTACGCGCAGTGGCCCGCCACGGCGTCGATCTCCTCCTGGAGGCTCGCGGCGCTCTCGTGCCGCTCCGGCCAGAGAACCCGCACCACCCGCTCCGGGCCCACGGCCTCGCAGAAGGCCGCGTCCTGCCCTCCGGCGAGCTGCGCCAGGTGCAGCCTGCCCTCGCGCAGGGTCCGGTTCACCTCCTCGGCGCTCTGGCCCACGAAGACCCCCACCTTGCGCACCTCCGGCGCCTCGGTGATCCGCGCCGGGAGCGCGGGGAGCACGTTGCGCGGGCTCGGCGCGTGGAAGATGAACCCCAGCCACGTCGCGCCCAGGGCCGTGCACATGGCCGCGTCCCCCGGATGGGTGATGCCGCAGACCTTCACCAAAGGTTTCGATTGCTGCGCGGTCATTTGGCCGCCTCCGCCAGCTCGCGCACCTTGGCCCCGATGTTCTCGGCGCGCATGATGGCCGTGCCCACGAGCACCGCGTCGTACCCCAGGCCAGCCATCTCCCGCACGTCGTCCGGGGTCTTCACGCCCGAGGCGGCGATCCAGGCCTCCGAGGGCGCGCGGTCGGCCACAAGCCTGCGCTGGTTCGCGGCGTCCACGGCCAGGGTGTCGAGGTCACGGCTGTTCACCTGGATGATCTCGCTCCCGGCCGCCCGGGCCAGCTCCAGGTCGCGCTCGTCGAATATCTCCACCACGGCCTCCAGCCCGGCGGCCCTGCCGATGCCCACCATCTGGGCCAGCTCGTCCGCGCTGTCGAACATGCGCACGATGAGCAGGAAGGCCGAGGCGGGCGAGGCCGCCGTGAGCGCCACCTGGAGCGGGTCGAAGAGGAAGTCCTTGCGCAGCAGGGGCAGCCCGGCCCCGGCGCACTGCACCAGGTAGTCCAGCGTGCCCTTGAAGTGGCGCTCCTCGGTGAGCACGGACATGCACGCCGCGCCTTCTCCGGCGAAGAGTTCCGCCGCCTCCTCGGGGGCAAGCTCCAGATTGATGTCCCCCATGGAGGGCGAGGCCCGCTTGAACTCCGCGATGAGCGCCCCGGGTCCGCGCTCCTTGAGGCGACTGGCAAACGGCGGCCGCGCACCCTCGAAGCGCGCCGGGATGCGCCCCTTGGCCAGCTCCGAATGCAGGAAGCCGATCTCCCCCTGCTTGGCCTCGCGGAAGCGCGCCAGCAGCGAGCCCTCCTGGGGCGCGCTAGTCGACATGGACCACCCCGTTCTTCAATCCGTCCGCCACGTAGTTGCGCGCCATGGCGCAGCACTCGGACAGGGGGCGCTCCTCCAGCAGGTGCAGGCAGGCCCCGAGGTTCAAGGCCACCATCTGCATCATGGCCTCCGGGCCCTTGCCTTTGAGGATGTCCTTGAGCACGGCCACGGCCTCGTCCTTGTCCCTGACCTCCACGGCCTCGGGGCTGAACCGCTGGAAGCCCAGGCGGTCCGGGTCGATGACGGTCTTGTCCATGCGGCCGTTGTCGATGAAGTAGCCCCGTGCCGGGCCGAAGGTGGTCAGCTCGTCGTAGCCGCCCGCGCCGTGGATGAGCAGGGCCTTCTCCACGCCCGTGAGCAGCAGGGTCTCGCCCATGAGGAAGAGCACGTCCGGGTTGCCCACGCCGAGCAGTTGGTGGCTCGGGCGCGCGGGGTTGAGCAGCGGGCCCATGAGGTTGAACAGGGTGCGGATGCCCAGCTCCTTGCGCACGGGCATGATGTGCTTGAACGCGGGGTGGAAGGCCGGGGCGAAGAGGAAGGTGAAGTTCGTCTCGTCCAGGGCCTGTTTCGCGCCCTCGGGGGTCTGCATGAGCGGCACGCCCAGCGCCTCCAGCGCGTCCGCCGAGCCGCACGAGGAGGAGACGGCCCGGTTGCCGTGCTTGACCACCTTGTGGCCCATGTCCGCCAGGAAGAGGGAGACGGCCGTGGAGCAGTTGAAGGTGGACTTGCAGTCCCCGCCCGTGCCGCAGGTGTCGATGCACTTGAGGGGCGCGTCCGTCACGCCGGGGATGGCCACGGCGTGGGCCACGCCTGCGCGGACCCCGGCGGCCAGGTCCGTGGAGTCCTCGCCCTTGGCCCGCAGGCCCATGAGGAACGCGCCCGCCTGGGCCAGGCCGAGCCTGCCCGAGAGCAGTTCGCCGAACATGAAGTCCGCCTGGTCGTCGGTGAGGGGTTTGCCCTGGGTCAGCAGTTCGAGAATTTCGGATACGGTCATTGGAATGTCTCCTGTGGTCGGCGGCGTCAGATCACACCGTCGAGGAAGTTTTTGAGCAGCTTGGGGCCGTCCGGTGTGAGGATGGACTCGGGGTGGAACTGCACCCCGGCCCAGGGCCGATCCGTGTACTTGAGCCCCATGACCTCGCCCTCCGGGGTCCTGGCCGTCACCTCGATGAGCGGTGATCCGGCCGGGTCCACGATGAGCGAGTGGTAGCGGCAGACCTCGAAGGGGTTGGGCAGGCCCGTGAAGAGCCCCTCGCCCCCGTGCTCCACCGGGGAGGTCTTGCCGTGCATGATGCGCTCGTTTCGCCGGACCACGCCCCCGCCGAACTGCCCGAGGGTCTGGTGCCCGAGGCAGACGCCCAGCACGGGCGTGTCTTTCGGCAGCAGCTTCAGGAAGGCGAGGCAGTGGCCCGCGTTGTCCGGGTTGCTCGGCCCGGGGGAGAGCACCACCCGCGAGCACCTGGCCGCGAAGTTCGGGTCGAGCAGTTCGCCCCGGTCGTTGCGCACCACCACGGGGCTCGCGCCCAGTTGCTGGAACGCCTGCACCAGGTTGAAGGTGAAGGAGTCGAAGTTATCGATCAGCAAAAACATCGCCGCCCTCCTTGCCCCGGACCACTTCCATGATCACGCGCGCCTTGTTGTTGCATTCCTGCCATTCCTTCTCGGGGTCCGAGTCGAAGACGATGCCCGCGCCCGCCTGCCAGTGGCATACCCCGTCGCGGATCCACATGGAGCGGATGGTGATGCCCGTGTCCAGGCACACCGTGTCCTGGTCCAGGCCGATCCAGCCGATGCAGCCCGCGTAGGGCCCGCGCTCCTGGGGCAGGCCGTCCCTGCGCTCCAGGTCCGCGATGATCTCCATGGCGCGGATCTTCGGCGCGCCGGAGACCGTCCCGGCCGGGAAGGTGGCGGCCAGCACGTCCACGGCGTCGAGGCCTGGCAGCAGGTCCGCCTCCACGTAGCTGGTCAGGTGCATGACGTGGGAGAAGCGCTCCACCTGCATGAACTTCTCCACCGTCACGGAGCCGGGCCTGGCGATGCGCCCGAGGTCGTTTCGCCCCAGGTCCACGAGCATGACGTGCTCGGCGCGCTCCTTGGGGTCGGCCAGGAGCTCCTTTTCCATGGCCAGGTCCTCGGTGCCCGTGGCCCCGCGCGGCCGGGTTCCGGCGATGGGCCGGACCTCCAGGCGGTTCTTGTCGCAGCGCACCATCATCTCCGGGGAGGAGCCGAGCAGCACCCCGTCGTCGAACTTCATATAAAACATGTGCGGCGAGGGGTTCACCTGCCGGAGCCTGCGGTAGATGCGGAAGGGCGAGTCTGCGGCGGGCACGGAGAAGCGCGTGGAGAGCACCACCTGGATGCACTCGCCCTCGGTGATCAGCCGCTTGCCCTCGCGCACGGCGTCCTTGTAGGTCTCGCGGTCCGGCGTGGCCGTGGGCTCGCCGGTTTCCGGGGCCGTGAGCGGCGCGAACCACTCCGTGGGCGCGGGCTGGAGCACGGCGTTCTCGTCCAGGGAGAGGAAGCAGCAGCGGTGGTGCAGGTGGTCGAAGAGCATCACCCGCCCGGGCAGCACGAGGCGCGCCTCGGCCCGCTCCGGCGGGAGCACGGCCTCCAGCTTGGGCTCCAGCATGCCGCCCACCCCGTAGCCGAAGTAGCCGATGAGCCCGCGCGTGATGCCGGGCAGGCCCTCCAGGTCCGGCTCCACGGTGAGCCGCCGGAGCACCCGGCGCACGCCCTCCATGTAGGGCAGGCCGTCCAGGTCCTTGAGCGGGGCCAGGCGTTCGTCGTGCACCGTGACCTTGAGCCTGCCGCCCTCGGGTTCCAGCACGAGGCGGAAGTCCCAGGCCATGAGCGAGTGGCGGCCCCAGCGGCCGTCCACCTCGGCGGATTCCAGCAGGATGCCGGGCTTGCTGCCCACCAGGCCCATGTACAGGCTGATGGTGGTCTGCACGTCCGCCGGGAGCCATTTCCCGAACTGGCGTAGCGTGATGTCTGGCACGTCGATTCTCCGTTTCGTTCCGTCCGTGGTCGGTTTTCGGGTTGCGCCCCAGGCGGGCCGGGGCGGAACGGGTTTCGGGCATCATCGCATGGGGTGGGGCAAGGGCGCCCGCCCCCCGGGATGCCGGGGTCGCCGCCGCTATTCGTCGTTGCGCCACCACCAGCGGGCGTGGTCGGCCAGGAGGTCGAGGTCGCCGCCTGCGGCGATGTTGAGGAACTGGGTGAACTGGCGCACGGTTTCCTGGAGCAGGGGGTTGGCCTCGCTGATGGTCTCGAAGAGCTGCTGGTCCTGGGTCAGCATCTTGCGCGAGGACTCCAGCCTGCGCAGGAACGAGGGCGTCACGTAGTTCTCGATGTCCTTCACCTGGCGCATGGCCGCCAGGTGGGCCACGGTGGAGGTGAAGTTGAGCCCCTGCACGAAGGCCATGGCCCGGTCGTGGTCACGGGCCTCGGCCAGGAAGGGCACGAAGCCCATGGCCGCCAGCAGGGCGCAGAGGGGGCCGGGGTCCGCTCCGGGCCCGGGCGTCACGGCCACGCGCGGGGTGAACCCCTCCGGAATCACCGGGCCGAAGAGCGGGTGCGTGCCGATGACCGGGCCGTCGTATCCGGCGAGCATCACGTCCATGGGCACCATCTTCACGCTGGTGACGTCCGAGAGCACGGCCCCGGGCCGCATGAACGGGGCGCAGGCGGCCACGGTCTCCTCCATGGCCGTGGCGGGCACGGAGAGGATCACCATGTCGGCCTGGGCCATGGCCCGCTCGAACTCCGCCCCGGCCAGGGGCCGCTCCAGGCAAAGGGCCGTCTTGCCCAGCACCGCGAGCCGCTCGCGCAGCATGGTGCCCATGGCACCGCCCCCGCCGATCACGGCGATGGTGCTGAGCCGTTGGTGGGAGACCCCGGAAAAGTCGGGTTCGTTCACCGGTTGCCCTCCAGGATGGTCTGCCAGACGTCGAAGAACGCCGGGAACGACTTGGACACGCAGCCGGGGTCGTCGTGGCTCACCTCGATGCCCGCCAACCCGAAAATCGCCGTGGACATGGCGATGCGGTGGTCGCCGTAGGTCTGGAAGCGCACGGGCCCGGCCGCGAGGGGGCCGGGGGTCACGCGCAGGCCGTCGTCGAGGTTTTCCGTGGCCGCGCCCGCCCGGGCCACCTCGTCCACCATGGCCGCGATGCGGTCGCACTCCTTGATGCGCAGGTGCGCCACGCCCCGGATGGTGGTGGGCCCCTCGGCAAAGGCCGCAAGTACGGCCACCGTGGGCACCAGGTCCGGGCAGTCGGCCATGTCCAGCTCCGCGCCCCGGAGGCGCGAGGGAAACACCGTCACCCCGTCGTAGTCCGCCTCCACCTTCGCGCCCATGGTCTGGAGGATGCGCAGCAGGGCGCGGTCGCCCTGGAGGGAGTCGGACCTGAGCCCCCGCACGTGCACGGGCCGTCCGCCCACGGCCCCGGCCGCCAGCAGGTACGAGCCCCCGGACCAGTCCGCCTCCACGCGGTAGCGGCTGGCCTGGTAGCGCCCGGGCCGCACCGTGAAGCGCACCTCCCCGGGGGCCACGCCCTTCAGCGAGCGCCAGGGCACCACGGCCCATTCGGAGCCCTTTTTGACGGAAACGTCGAAATCCGCCTTGAAGTCCGCCATGGCCGAAAGCGTCAGGGCCACGTATGGCCAGGACACGGCCTTGGTGCCGGATATTTCGATGGTCAGGGGCTTTTCGGCCAGGGGCGCGGCCAGGAGCAACCCCGAGAGATATTGGCTCGACTGCTCCAGGGAGATGGAGGCCCGCCCGCCCTTGAGGCCCCGGGCCGTGAGGATGAAGGGCGGGTAGCCCGCCTCGCCCTCCCAGGAAAACCGCGCGCCCTGGGCGGCCAGCGCGTCCGTGAGGTCGCCGATGGGCCGCTGGTGCATGCGCGGCGCGCCAAAGACGCGGAACGCGCCCGAGCCCGCGGCGAGCACGGCCGTGAGCAGCCTGCACGAGGTGCCGGATTCGGCCATGAACGCCTCCACCGGGGCCTTCGCGGAAGGCTTGCCCGCGCCGTCGTCTTTTTCGGGTGAGGCTGCTTTGGCGGGTGTTCCTTTGGCGGATGCTCCTGCGGGCCCGTCCTCGAAGCCGTCCACAAAGAGCACGCCGCCCCGCTCGCGCACAGTCGCCCCGGCCCCCTCCAGCACCGCGCGGGTGATGGTCAGGTCCACGGATTCGAGCACGTTGTGCAGTTCGGATTCGCCGTCGGCCAGGGCCGCGCAGATGAGCGCCCGGTGGGAGACGGATTTGGACGCGGGCGCGTCCACGACGATGGGTTGCTGTCCGGGCATCAGATGTCCTCCAACTGCGGCCCGGCGGGGTAGGAGCCGAGCTCGCGCAGGGTGTGGCATTGGTGGCGCAGCGCCTCCAGGAGCGGGGCGTGGCGCGGGTCGGAGAGGTCGCATTCGAGGTCCGCGAAGAATACGTACTTCCACTTTTCTTCCCGGAAGGGCCTGCTCTCCAGCTTGCTCATGTTCACGCCGCTGGCCGCGAAGAGCTTGAGGATGTCCGCCAGGGAGCCGGGCCTGTCCGGCACGGTGAAGAGGATGGAGCTCTTGTCGCTGCCTTCCTCGGCGTTGGGGCGCGGGCCGATGACGAAAAAGCGCGTCCAGTTGTCCGGCAGGTCCTCGATGTGCTCTGCCAGCACGTTGAGCCCGAACATCTCCGCCAGGCGCACGTGGCCGATGACCGCGCAGGCGGGGTCGTCCTGGGCCATGCGCGCTGCGGCCGCCGTGCTCGGCGCGGAGACGCGCTCCGCGTGGGGCAGTTCGCTCATGAGCCACTCGGCGCACTGGCCCAGCGGCTGGGAATGGGAACACACGCGCCGGATATCCGCGAAGCTCCCGGCCCGGCTCATGAGCGCGTGGGAGATGCGCATGTAGACCTCGGCCTGGATGTAGACCGGATAGCGGAAAAAGAGGTCCACACTCTGGCCCACGGTGCCCTCAAGGGAGTTCTCCAGGGGGATGATGCCGAGCTCGGCCTGGCCGTCGGCCACGGAGCGGAAGATTTCGTGGAAGTTGGGCTTGGGGTTCAGCTCGGCCGAGTGGCCCATGAATTCGATGCCCGCGAAGTAGGAGAAGGTGCCCTCCGGCCCGAGGTAGACCACGCGCTCGGGCCGCTGGAGCCGCCTGGAGGAGCTCATGATCTCGCGGTACACGGCGAAGAGGTGGCGGTCTGGCAGGGGGCCGGGGTTCAGCACCATGAGCCGGGCCATGACCTGCTTCTCCCGCCCGGGCTTGAAGATGGGCTCCTCGGAGTGCTGCTTGCGGCGGCCCACCTCCAGGCTGACCTCGGCGCGCTCGTTGAGCAGTTCCAGGATGCGCTCGTCCAGGTCGTCGATGCGCTCGCGCAGGTCCGAGAGGTCCACTCCCGGGCCGGGGCTCGTCCCCTGTTTCTCGGGTGTGTCGCTCATGGGGTCATCCTTCCTTGATGTCCTCGGCGATGCGCATGCCGAAGTGGCGGCCCGCCTGGTCCGTGCGCACGAGGATCTCGTCGCCTTCCTTGAGGGTCACCACGCTCACGGGCTCGCCCCCGGGCCGGACCACGCGGATGGTCTCGGCGTTCTGGAGGAAGACCTGCCCCTGCCTGGGGCCGTCCGGGGTCTCGACCCGGGCCGTGATGAGCAGCATGGGCCGCACCTCCACCTTGACGCGGCCCACGGTGGCCAGCCCGGTGGCCCCGTCCGCGCCCACGATGAGCACGTCTCTCCCGGCGGCCAGCTCCTCCAGGTAGGCGGTCTTGTCCCCGGGCATGGCGCAGTAGGCGTGCACGGCCCCGGCGTTGACGCGAAACGGCCGCGCCGCCACGTAGGGGTTCGATTCGGTCTCGGCGTGCACCAGGAAGGTGAAGGCCGAGGAGTTGCCCACGAGCATGCCCTGGCCCCTCTTCAGCATGGAGATGGTGTCCACGCAGACCCGGTGGCCGAGGCCCGTTGATTCGATGGCCGTGACGACCCCTGTTTCGAGTGCCATGGTTCCCTGCGAGAGCTTGAGTTCGGCCACGATGGCCTTGAGGTCCGCTGCGGCCTCGGGCAGCACCACCACGCCCGCCACCCCGCACTCCAGCACGCCGGCGGCCAGGCGCGCCCGGTCGAGGGATTCCACCTCCACGAGCAGGGCCTTGCTCTGGGCGAGCAGGTTTTCCACGGGGATGATCTCCCAGCCCTTGGCGAGCGCCACGCGCTCCCCGGCGGCGAGCTTTGTTGCGGCGGCCTCCTCGTCGGCCTTCTTGCCGAGCTGCACCTCGGCCAGGTCGGCCGGGGTCAGCACCGTGACCCGCCCCAGGGCGCGCACGCCGTCGGCGTGGGCCGCGTCGGTGAGCACGGCGTCCACCCCGGACTCCAGCGCCAGGGTCACGAGCTTTTTATCAAAGGGGATGGCCTTGAAGATGATCTCTTTCATGATGCGTTCCTCGGGCTGGCTGACTGTTGAAAAACTCATTCTTCGCAGGCGGTTCAAAAAGTGTGAGCTGTAAGGAAGTGAAAAAATCCAGGACGCGCGGTGTATTGCGAATGCATAAGCGGTCTGGGTTTTTCGCTGACGCAGCAGATTGCACTTTTTCAACGGCCTGCTAGGCGGGCTGGTTCATGAGCGCAAGGGCGTCGTCAACGGCGTAGTCCTCATGCACGATCTTGGCAAGCGCGCCCACGAGGCGGCCGGGGTGCTCATGCTGGAAGACGTTGCGGCCGATGGAGAGCCCGGCGCCTCCGGCGGAGAGCGAATCGGCCACCATCTCCATGAGCGCGCGGGTGGTGTCGAGCTTGGGCCCCCCGGCGATGTCCACGGGGATGCAGCACGACTCAGTGACCCGGGCGAAGGTATCGGGGTCGCCGGTGTTGTTCACCTTGACCACGTCCGCGCCCAGTTCCGTGCCCTAGCGCGCGCTGTGGGCCTCCTCGGCGGGGTCGTACTCGTTCTCGATCTTGGGGCCGCGCGCGTACATCATGGCCAGCAGCG
>JBFWJM010000071.1:0-12365 GCA_050253205.1 Desulfovibrionaceae bacterium | reverse complement strand
TGAAGAACAACGCCATGCTGGACTTCAAGGCCCCCACGCGGGAGGGCTACGGCTACTGCGTGTTCGGCCAGGTGGCGGCGGGCAAGTCCACGGTGGACAAGATCAAGAACACGCGCACCCGCCCGCAGGGCAACATGCCCTTCGAGGCCGTGCCCGTGGAGCCCGTGGTCATCGAGCGGGTCGGCGTGCTGGAGCGCTAGGCCATAGCGCCAGGAGGGGAGATCGTGTTCCACGAGGCGGCGCAGTGCTTCCGGCGGGCCATCACCCGCAAGGAGGCCACGGATACCGGCATGGCCATGGTCCTGCTGGCCCTGATTTTCTGGTTCGTCACCCGTGACGCGCGCTGGACCTGGGCGGCCGCCGGGCTGCTCGTGCTGGCCATGACGGTGCCCCTCGCCTTCACGCCCGTGGCCCGCGTCTGGCTCGGGTTTTCCCTGCTGCTCGGGGCGGTCATGTCCCGTATCATCCTGACACTGGTCTTCTGCCTGCTGGTGACGCCGCTGGCCGTGCTGCGCCGGGCGCTGGGGCACGACACCATGCGCCTGCGGGAGTGGAAGAAGGGCACCGGGTCCGTGTTCGTCACCCGGGAGCACACGTACACCGCCAAGGACATCGAGAACCCCTTCTAGGAGCGGGCATGGGTTTCCTGAACGATTTCTGGGGATTCCTCCGTGTGAGGAAAAAGTTCTGGCTGCTGCCGATCATCCTCGTGCTGCTGCTGTTCGGCCTGCTGATCGTCCTCTCGGGCGGCTCGGCCATCGCCCCGTTCATTTATACCATCTTCTAGGAGTTGGGCGGTGCGCGAAGCGATCCTCGGCATCTCGGCATACTACCACGATTCCGCCGCCGCCCTCGTCGTGGATGGCGAGGTCGTGGCCGCTGCGCAGGAGGAGCGCTTCACCCGGGTGAAGCACGACGCCTCCTTCCCGTCCAGGGCGGCCGCCTGCGTGCTGGCCGAGGCCGGGCTCTCCCTGGCCGATCTCTCTGCCGTGGCCTTCTACGACAAGCCCTACCTCAAGTTCGAGCGCCTGCTGGAGACGTACAGCGCCTTCGCGCCCAAAGGGCTGGGCAGCTTTCTGGAGGCGATCCCGGTCTGGATCAAGGAAAAGCTGTTCATGCGCCGGATGCTGGAGGGGGAGCTGGGGGCGCTCGGCGAGTTCGACTCCCGGAAGCTGCCGCTGCTCTTCCCGGAGCACCACCTCTCCCACGCGGCCAGCGCGTTCTTCCCCTCGCCCTTCGAGGAGGCCGCCATCCTCACGGTGGACGGGGTGGGCGAGTGGGCCACCACCACCATCGGCAAGGGCAGCGGCACGGAGATCACCGTGCTGCGCGAGCTGCACTTCCCGCACTCCCTCGGCCTGCTCTACTCGGCGTTCACGGCCTTTTGCGGGTTCAAGGTCAACTCCGGCGAGTACAAGCTCATGGGCCTAGCGCCTTACGGCCGCGCGGGCTCGGCCCGGGTGGAGGAGTGGAAGGCGCGCATCCTGGCCGAGCTGGTGGACCTGCGCGAGGACGGCTCCCTGCTGCTGCACATGGCGCATTTCCCCTACGCCACGGGCATGACCATGTACGACGCGGCGGGGTGGGAGCGGCTGCTCGGCCTGCCCCCGCGCCCTCCCGAGGGCGAGGACATCGGCCAGGAATACATGGATCTGGCCCTGGCCATCCAGCAGATCACCGAGGAGGCGGTCTTCCGCCTGGCGCGCACGGCGCGCGAGCTCTCCGGCTGCGCCAACCTCTGCATGGCCGGGGGCGTGGCGCTCAACTGCGTGGCCAACGGCAAGCTGCTCGGCAACGGCACGTTCGACGACATCTGGATCCAGCCCGCAGCGGGCGATGCGGGCGGCGCGCTGGGCGCGGCCCTGGCCGCCTGGCACATGAACGGCGGAAAGCGCGCCCCCAAGCGGCCGGATGCCATGGCCGGGGCATACCTCGGCCCGCGCTACGGCGACGACGAGGTGCGCCGCGTGGCGCGCAAGTACGGCGCACCCTGCGCGCACGAGCCCGATTTTTCGAAGCTGGCCTCCAAGGTGGCCGCGCTGCTCGCCGGGGGCGACGTGGTCGGCTGGCACCAGGGGCGCATGGAGTTCGGCCCGCGAGCATTGGGCAACCGCTCCATCCTCGGCGACCCCAGAAGGCCGGAGATGCAGAAGAAGCTCAACCTCAAGATCAAATACCGCGAGGGGTTCCGGCCCTTCGCCCCCTCGGTGCTGGAGGAGCGCGCGGGCGAATACTTCGACCTCGACCGCCCCTCGCCGTACATGCTGCTGGTGGCCCCCGTGGCCGAAGCCGTGCGCGAGCCCATGCCCGAAAACTACGACGACCTGCCCCTGTACGACCGCCTCTACGTGCGCCGCTCCACCATCCCGGCCGTGACCCACGTGGACTTCTCCGCGCGCATCCAGTCCGTCAACAGGGAAACCAACCCCCGCTACTGGGAACTCATCGAGACCTTCCGCCGGGAGCAGGGCTGCGGGCTGCTGGTGAACACGAGCTTCAACGTGCGCGGCGAGCCCATCGTCAACACCCCCGAGGACGCCTACCGCTGCTTCATGCGCACGGAGATGGACCATCTGGTCATCGGCGACTTCCTGTTCACCAAGGCCGAGCAGCCCGAGTGGACGGAGAACGACGACTGGCGCACGGAATTCGTCCTCGATTGATCGGCCCGGGCACCCGGGGAGGGCACCCATGCTGAAGAACCTGCTCCTGCTGCTCGGCACGCTGCTGGCCGTGGCCCTGCTGCTGGAGGGCGGACTGCGCCTGCTGCCCGTGTGTGCGAGCTTCCGCGCCCAGCCCGTGGACGAGGCCCATCCCGTCTTCCGCTATGAACCGGGCCGCGAGGCCACCTGGTCGCGATTTCCCGATTTCCGCATGCGCAACACCGTGCGAGTGAACAATGCCGGGTTCGTCAACGACGCGGACTATGACCCCGCCGCCGACTCCCCTCTGGCGGCGGTCATCGGGGACAGCTTCGTGGAGGCGTTCATGGTACCGTTTGGCCAAACCATCACCGGGAGCCTGGCCGGGGCGTTCCAGGGCCGGGCGCGGGTGTACAGTTTCGCGGCCTCTGGCATGCCGCTCAGCCAATACCTCGCCTACGCGGACCACGCGCGGCGGACTTACGCCCCCAAGCGCTTCCTCTTCGTGGTGGTGGGCAACGACTTCGACGAGAGCGTCGCCACGAACGGCGTGAAGCCCGGGGCCCATCAGTTCGTGCTCGGCTCCGGCGGCGCGGAGCTGGTGCGAAGCGACTACCAGCCCTCGCCGCTCAAGCAGGCGCTGTCCCGTTCGGCCCTGGTGCGCTACCTGGCGCTCAATTGCGACCTTGCGGGGCTCTGGGCGCGGCAGGTGGGGAAAGCGGGCGGCGCGGGCGCAGAGCGCTTCGTGGGCAACGTCCGGGCCGATGCGGACGAGGAGCGGCTGCTGGAGGGCAGGCGCGTGGCGGACGAATTCCTGGCCCGGCTGCCGGGCAGCACGGGCGTGCCCATGCGCGACGTGCTGCTGGTGGTGGACGGGCTGCGCCCCAGCCTCTACGACGGGCCCGGCAAGGACAGCGAGAGCTACTTCGGCCGCATGCGCGCCTATCTCATGGACAGGGCCCGGGCCAACGGGATCCGCGTGGTGGACATGCAGCGGGTGTTTGCCGAGGATTACGCCCGGCGGGTCGAGCGGTTCGAGTTTTCGGAAGACGGCCACTGGAACGGACTGGCCCACGGGCTGGCCGCCAGGGCGGCGCTGGAGAGCGGCTGGCTCGACGGTTTTGCGCAATAGGTAATAGATAGGGAAGAAAAAACGCCCGGCGCTCGCGTCGGGCGTTTGACATGTGCGGGAGAGGTGGGGAATCAGCCCGCGTCCGCCGGATTGTCCGCGTCGGCGGCGTCCTGCTCCACGGGCTTGTCCGCGTTCTTAGCTTCGCTTCCGGCCCCGGCACGCCGCTCCTTGCGCGCGGCGCGGGCGGCCTCGCGCGCGGCGAGCTTGGCCTCCTCCTCCTCGCGCAGGGCCCGGCGCAGCACCTTGCCGACCATGGTCTTGGGCAGCTCGTCGCGGAACTCCACCTTGCGCGGCACCTTGTAGCTGGCGAGCTTCTCGCGGCAGAAGGCCACGATCTCGGCCTTGTCCATCTCCTCGCCGTCCTCCAGGACCACGAAGACCTTCACGGCCTCGCCGCGCGTCTCGCTGGGGATGCCCACGGCCACGGCCTCGCGGATTTTGGGATGCTCGTGCAGCACCTCGTCGATCTCGCGCGGGTAGATGTTGTACCCGGCGGAGATGATCAGGTCCTTGCGGCGGTCCACGATGGAGAAGTAGCCCTCCTCGTCCATGGTGGCGATGTCGCCGGTGTAGAGCCAGCCGTTGCGGAGCACGTCGGCGGTGTCGTCCGGGCGGTTGTAGTAGCCGTGCATCACCTGCGGCCCCCGGATGACCAGCTCGCCCATCTTGCCGGGGGGCAGCTCCTCGCCGCCCACCACCATGTCCACCACCTTGGCCTCGGTATCGGGGAAGGGCAGGCCGATGGACCCGGGCTTGCGCTTGCCCTTCAGCGGGTTCAGGTGGGTAACGGGCGAGGCCTCGGTGAGGCCGTAGCCCTCAAGGATTTCCGCGCCGGTGACGGCCTGGAACTTCTCGATGTATTCCACGGGCATGGGCGCGGAGCCCGAGACCGCGTACTTGATGGACTTGAGGTTGTATTTCTTGATGTTTTTTTGCTGGAGCAGGGAGATGTACACGGACGGCGCGCCAGGAAAGACCGTGGGTTTGCGCTTGTGGATGGCCTTGAGCAGCATCTGCGGCTCGAACTTGGGCAGGGGGATGAGGGTGGCGCCGATGAGCGTGGGCCAGTTGAGCCCCACGGTGAGGCCGTAGATGTGGAAGTAGGGCAGCACGCCGAGGAAGGCGTCTCCCGCGCCCTCGGTGTCGTGGATGATGGCGCGGCACTGCTGCATATTCGCCGCGAGGTTGAAGTGAGTGATTACGCACCCCTTGGCGACGCCCGTGGTTCCGCCGGTATATTGCAGCAGGGCGGTGTCCTTGCGGGGGTCGATGCCCCGGCAGGTGAAGGTCTGCTTGCCGGAGGTCAGCGTCTTCCAGTCGAGCACGGTGCGGTCGTCGTAAGGCACGGAGACGGCCGTCTTGTCCTTCCAGGCCTTGACCCGGTAGAGCTTGTCGTAGGGAAACTTGAGACAGTCCGCGATGGAGGTGACACAGAATTTCTCCACGGGTATCTGCTTGCGGAGCTTGTCGATCTTCGGCCAGAGCAGGTCGAGGACGATGAGGAACTTGGCCCCGCAGTCGTTCATCTGGTGGAGGATTTCCGTCTCCATGTACAGCGGGTTGGTCATGACCACCAGCGCGCCCGCGCGCAGCACGCCCCAGTAGGCGATGATGGCCTGGGGGGAGTTGGGCAGCATGATGGAGACCCTGTCGCCGGGGCGCACGCCCTGCGCGCGCAGGTTCGCGGCGAAGATTTCCGTGAGCCGGGCGAGCTTCTTGTACGTCAGCTTGTAGTTCTTGAAGATCAGCGCCGTGCGCTCGGGCCATTTCTTGGCGCTCTGGTCCAGATACTCGAACAGGGGGCGCACCTCGTAGTCGATGTGCTGGGGCACCTCCGGGTCGTAGTTTTTGAGCCAGGCATAGGATTTTTCCGTCATACACTCCCCTCGTAAGGACAGGATTCGGCGGTTTTTCGCCAGCGCAACACTTTAATGGAGGAACCGTGGGCGGTCAACCGCAGATGCGCCAGGAGCCGTGCAATCCGCGCCCCGCTTGCGCCCCCGCTTGCGCCAGTGGGAGGCCGAGTGCGCGCGCGGCTTGCGGCGACCCCTGGCGGCGTGCCCGGCGGAGGAGGAAGAATCAGGCCGCGGCCCGGATATTGCATTCATGCTGCTCACGAATTGAGGCGGAAGTTTTCCGCCGGACGGTTAAGAAAAACCGTACGGCGGCCGATTAATCAGCATGGCCGGAAACACGCTCCGGGGAGCCCCCCCAGGTGCCCGGGCCACGACCGTGGGTTTGTTGACACCGTAAGGACCCCGGGCTAGGTCTTGAGGACCGATGCCCGGCCGGGAGGCCGCCGGACAGCGCCGGGCACGTCTCCATCAATCAATCGCTGAATGAGTGATCATGCTGGTGTACAACGGAGCGTTTCTCAAGCCGAGCAAGGAAGCCAGGGTGCTGTCCGTCCTGGACGCCCTCTCCAGGGAGAGCGGGCTCTCCCAGTTCGAGCTCGGGCGCAGGCTCAAGCTCTCCGGGGCCATGGTCAACCAGTACCTCAACCGCCTTCAGGAGCAGGAGCTCGTGCGCTTCTTGCCCGTCAACGGCAAGAGCTTCCGCTACGAGCTGACCTCCAGCGGGGAATCCACCCTGCGGGCCATGTTCCAGGACTATTCCAGCGAGACCATCCGCCTGTACACGGCGGTGAAGGGATACGTGCACGACCGGCTCGCGCCGCTCTCCGAGGCGGGCAAGACCAGGATCGTCCTTTTCGGTGCCTCCGAAACCTGCGAGGTGGTGCTTTCCGCCATTCAGGGGTCGGATTTTCAGATACTCGCCCTGTGCGACAACGACCAGGCCAAGCAGGGGACCCTGTTCCACGGCTATGTGGTCTGCTCGCCCGTGATGCTCGAACAGATGGAGGCCGACGCGGTCGTCATCACCTCCTTCGGCAGGCAGGACGAAATCTATTCCGAAATCAAACCCCTTTCCGAGCGGAAAGGATTCAGCGTTGTGAGGTTCTGATGCAGAATATTCAGGCGATCACTCTCCGGTCCGGCAGGAAGATCGGCCCCGGCGCTCCGTGCTTCGTCGTGGCGGAAATCGGCAACAACCACCAGGGCGAGCTTCCCCTGGCGCGGGAGCTGGTGGAGATGGCCGCGCGCGCGGGGGTGGACGCGGTCAAGTTCCAGAAGCGCCGCACCGAGGCGCTGCTCACCCGGGCCGGGCGCGAGGCGCCGTACACCGGGAAAAACAGCTTCGGCCCAACCTACGGCGCGCACCGTGACGCGCTGGAACTTTCCATGGACGACCTGGCCGAGCTCAAGGCCCTGTCCGAGTCGCTGGGGCTCGTGTTCTTCGCCTCCTGCTGGGACGAGCCCAGCCTGGAGGACGTGCTGGAGCTCGACGTGGAGCTCATGAAGGTCGCCTCCGCCGAGCTGGTGAACGTGCCCTTCCTGCGCCGCCTGGGCGAGTCCGGCGTGCCGGTCATCCTCTCCTCGGGCATGAGTTCCATCGAGGAGATCGACACGGCCATGAACGTGCTCCGGCGCTACCACGACAACATCGTGCTGCTGCACTGCAACAGCCGCTACCCCTGCCCCGAGGAGCAGATCGGCCTGCCCGTCATCGAGACCCTGCGCGAGATGTACGGCTGCCCGGTGGGCTACTCCGGCCACGAGCGCGGCCTGGCCCCCTCCGTGGCCGCCGTGGCCTTCGGGGCCTGCGTGGTGGAGCGCCACGTGACGCTCGACAAGACCCTGCGCGGCACGGACCATCAGGTTTCGCTGGAGCCCGCCGAGCTGGCCTCCATGGTGGCCATGGTCCGCGAGGTGGAGAGCGCCTGCGTGGTCAAGGGCAAGAAGGTCTTCCCCGAGGAGCTGGCCGCAGCCAACAAGCTGCGCAAGTGCATCGTCTTCTCCCGGGACCTCCCGGCGGGCCACGCCCTCACCGCCGCAGACCTGACCACCCGCTGCCCGCGCGTGGGCGTCTCCCCCATGCACTGGGACGAGGTCCTCGGCTCCGTGCTCAAGGTTTCCGTCAAGCATGAGGAGCCCCTCACCTGGGATGCCATCACCCTGCCCGGGCAGGCCGAGTGCTCCACGGCCGCTTCGTCCTGAAGGTCGGCGCGCAGCCCGGAGCCCGGGCCGCCCGCCAGGCAATAGCCGTAACTGACTGTGGAAAAACTCATTTTTCGCAGGCCGTTCAAAAAGTGTGAGCTGCAAGGAAGTGAAAAAATCCAGGACACGCATTGTATTGCACATACATAAGCGGTCTGGTTTTGTTCGCTGACGCAGCAGATTGCACTTTTTCAACAGCCTGGTAAGGGCCGCCTCCCTTGGGGGGCGGCCTTTGCTTGTGCGCCCCGGGGGCTTTGCTTGCGCCGGGAAGTCGTGTATTGGTGGTACGAGCGCAAAACCGGAGGGAGAGGGATGGACGAGCACTCCATACTGCTGGAGACGGGCACCAACGAGGTGGAGCTCATCGAGTTCTTCGTGGACGAGGACACGCCCGAGGGGCCGATGCGCCATTTCTTCGGGGTCAACGTGGCCAAGGTGCTGGAGGTCATCGAGGCACCGGACACCCTGCATTCCGAGGGCGGCGGGAGCCACCCCAGCTTCATGGGCACCATCGCCCTGCGCGACCTCATCCTCCCCGTGGTGGACCTGGCCGTCTGGCTGCGCACCCGCCGCGTGCCCAGCGACCACGAACTCATCGTGGTCACGGAGTTCAATAACGTGGTCACCGGCTTTTTGGTCACGGGCGTGACCCAGATCCACCGCATGGGCTGGAAGGACATCGAGCCCCCGGGCCGGGCCATCTCCTCCCTGGACCAGGGCTGCATCACCGGCACGGTGCGCATGGGCGAGCGCTTCACCCTGATCCTCGACCTGGAGCTCGCCCTGGCGGAGCTCGGCGGGGTGGGCACGGACGAATCCGTCCACGACCTGGACGTGGCCGACGCCACAGGGCACACCGAGCTGGCCGCCAAGGAGAAGAACGCCTACCGCGTCATCGTGGCGGACGACTCGCGCTCCGTGCGCGCGCTGCTGCGGCACAAGTTCGAGGAGGCGGGCTTCCTGGTGGAGACGTTCATGGACGGCGCGGCCGCCTGGGACTGCCTCAAGGGGCTGCGCGCCCGGTCCGAGCGTAACAAGGAACCCGTGAACACCTACCTCGACGCCGTGGTCTCCGACGTGGAGATGCCGCGCATGGACGGCTACACCCTGACCAGGCGCATCAAGGAGGACCCGAGGCTCGCCACGCTCCCCGTGGTGCTCTTCTCCTCCATCATCTCCAAGGGCATCGAGCACAAGGGCCATGCCGTGAAGGCCGACGCCCAGGTCACCAAGCCCAATTTCGGCAACCTTTCGGAGATCGTCCGCGACCTGCTGGAGAAGCGCGCCTCCGCCGCCTGAGCCGCCTTTTCGGGGGCCTTCATCATCCACCCGACCGGCAGGGCCACTTGGCACTTGAGACCCGGCCCGGCTCGGAGTATCATCCCGCCAATGTTGCGGCAATACATGCGCACGGCCTTGGCGAGGCGGCTCTCCGCCGCACTGCTGGCCCTCTTCCTGGCCGCGCCCGGGGCGGCCCCCGCCTGGCAGGAGCTGGAGCCGGGGCTGGAGCTCGGCGAGTTCCACGCCCCGGACCCCGGCACCAGCGATGACGCCATCATCACCGTACTGCGCATCGACCCCGGGCACTTCGACTTCCGGGTGTACATGGCCTCGGAGCACGGCGAGCCCCGGACCCTCGACGCCTGGGCCGACGACTTCGGCCTCGTGGCGGCCATCAACGCCTCCATGTACCTGCCCAACCACCGCACCTCCACCGGGCTCATGCGCTGCGGGGGCCACGTGAACAACGGCACCATCAACGCCCGGTTCGGCTCCTTCCTGCTCTCCGGGCCCCGGCGCGAGGGGCTGCCCGAGGTCCGCCTGGTGGACCGCTCCTTCCAGGACTGGCGCGCCGCCCTGGAGGACTACTCCTGCGCCGTGCAGAACTACCGCATGATCTCGCTCAACGGGAAGAACCTCTGGAAGCCGGACAACCACGCCTTTTCCATAGCGGCCGTGGCCCAGGACCACGAGGGCCGCGTGCTGCTGCTGCACTCGCGCGCACCGCTCTCGGTGCACGATTTTTCCGCCAACCTCCTGGCCCTGCCGCTGGACGTGCGCACGGCCATGTACGTGGAGGGCGGGCGCGAGGCCGGGCTCTATGTCCGCTCCCGGCTCATGACCAAGGCGTGGTCCGGGGGGTATTCGTCGTTTCTCTTCGCTCCGGCCGCCCCGGGGCTCCACCCCCTGCCCAACGTCATCGGCGTGACGAGAAAGCCCGTCGAGCAGCCCGTCGCACAGCCTGCCGCCAAGGCCGCCGCCACGGCCGCCGCCACGGCCGCCGACCAGGCTCCCGTCCAGCCTCCCGACCAGGCCGCCGACTAGCCTTCCGCTGGTAATCCACCCCCCGCCAGCAGTCCCTCCCCGGCGGAACCCGCCCGTAGCACGTTCGCCGGGCCGGAAATGTCGTCAAGATCATTGCCACTGCCGCGCGCCTGTGGGATGCTGCCCCGCAATGATCCATCCGCCCGCCGCGCGCGGGCGAAAGCGGGGAGACGCGCATGCAGGAACTGGCCTTCACGACGGACATGGCCCTGGTGCTGCTGGTGACGGCGGCGGTGACGGTGCTGTTCATCACCGAATGGGTGCGGGTGGACGTGGCCGCCATGATGGCCATGGTCTCCCTGCCGCTCCTGGGGCTCATCGACGGGCGCGCGGCCTTTGCCGGGCTCTCCTCCACGGCCGTGGTCTCCATCATCGCGGTGATCATCCTCGGCCGGGGGCTCGACCACTCGGGCGTCATCAACCGGGCCGTGGGGCCCATCATGCGCCTGGCCGGGTCGAGCAGGCGGCGCACCATCGTGCTCCTCTCCCTGACCATCAGCATCATCTCCAGCTTCATGCAGAACGTGGGCGCGGCGGCACTCTTCCTCCCGGCGCTCAAGCGCATCTCCCGCCAGGGGGGCGTGCCCCTGCCGCAGTTGCTCATGCCCGTGGCCTTCGCGGCCATCCTCGGCGGCACCATCACCCTGGTGGGCTCCAGCCCGCTCATCATGCTCAACGACCTGCTGCGGCCCTTCGGCCTGGAGCCCTTCAACCTCTTCGCGGTGACGCCCCTGGGCCTCGCCCTGGTGGGCGCGGGCATCGGCTACTTTCTGCTCTTCGGCGAAAAGATCCTGCCCGGGGGCGAGCGGGCCCAGGAGGACGAGTCCGCCTCCGGCTGCCCCATGGCCTTCTACCCCGAGCTGGACGGGCCCTACGAGCTCCAGTGCCCCGCTGCCATGGAGCCCATGCAGATCGCCCGGCTGTGCAACACCTTCAACGTGCACACCGTGGCCATGGCCGAGAGCCCGCGCCACAAGCTCCTGCCGCCGGACAGGGGCATGCCCATTCCCGCCGGGGCGACCATCGCCGTCTACGGCACGCGCGAGCACGTGGCCCGGCTCTGCGAGGAAACCGGGCTCACCTTCAAGCCCGGGCTCGACGTGTTCAAGGAAGACCTCTCCTCCTCGGTGTCCGGCGTGCTGGAGGCCGTGGTTCCGCCGCATTCCGCCTTCGCGGGGCGGACGCTGGGCGAGGTCCGCCTGCGCCACAACCAGCTGCTCACCCCCCTGGCCATCGCCCGGGAGCACACCACGCTGTACACCAACCTCATGGACGTGACCCTGGAGCCGGGCATGACGCTCCTCGTGCACGGCGCATGGGAGCGCTTCCAGTCCATGCGCCCCCGGCGCGACCTGCTCTTCGTGCAGCGGCCCACCACGGAGTTCGCCGCGCCGCGCAAGGCCGTGGCCGCCGTGGCCTGCTTCGTGCTCTCCACCCTGCTCGTGCTCTTCAGCGGGCTGAACCTCGCGGTCTGCCTCATGACCGGGGCCCTGGGCATGGTCCTCACCCGCGTGCTGACCATCGACGAGGCCTACCGGGGGGTGGACTGGCGCACGGTGTTCCTGCTCGGCGGGCTCATCCCCCTGGGCACGGCCATGCAGCAGACGGGCGCGGCCTCCTGGCTGGCCCAGCACATCCTCGGCCTGCTGGGGCAGCCGCCCGTGATCGTTTTTTATCTGGTGCTCGGTGTGCTCGCCACGGTGCTGACCCTGGTGGTTTCCAACGTGGGCGCGGCCGTGCTGCTCGTGCCCCTGGCGGTGGATATGGCCCACCAGTGCGGCGCGGACCCGCGCATGGCCGCCCTGGTGGTGGGCCTGGCCGCGTCCAACTCCTTCCTGCTGCCCACGCACCAGGTCAACGCCCTGTACATGGGCCCCGGAAAGTACACCACCATGGACTTCCTCAAGGCGGGCCTGCCCATGACGGTGCTTTTCCTGGTGGTGCTGACCCTGCTCGTCTGGATTGTCAGCTAGGCGGGCGGTGAAACCCCCGCGATGCGGCGGGCGGTGAAACCCCCGCGATGCGGCGGGCGGTGAAACCCCCGCGATGCGGCGGGCGGTGAAACCCCCGCGATGGCGGCGTTGCTCGTCGCGGCCCGATCCTCATGTCTTGCCCCATACACTTCGGCCCGGGCCGCTCCTCGCGCCTGGCCCTCGCGGTTTTTGACCGCCCGCCAGGGCGGTGCGTCGCCAAATGGACCTGCCACCT
>JBFWJM010000070.1:0-12380 GCA_050253205.1 Desulfovibrionaceae bacterium | reverse complement strand
TCGGTGACGAGCGCGATCTTGTCCGCGAGGTTGACGACTTCGGCCTGTTGTTTGCCGGGCTTGGTCTCCTCCCTTTGGCTGGCAGCCCGTTGGGGAAAACACGGGCCGTTCAAATGGTGCGCCGCCAGGCGCGGCAGGTGCGCCGCAAGGCGCGGCAACGGCCAGGGCCGGAGCGCACCTGCCGGGTGCGCTGGGTGAACGGTGTGCCGCGATGCGGCGGCTCGCCGTTTTGCAGCGGCCCGTCAGCGTTCGCCGTGTTCCTTGAGGAACGGGGCGTAGCGCCGGTCGGTGCGCATGATGTGGTCGGTGAGCCAGTCGCGCAGGAAGATCATGAGGTCCATGGAGACCTCGGCCTTGCCGGACTGGTACTTGCCCACGAAATCGCCCACCTGGGCCTTGAGCTTCTCGTGCACCTCGTGGTGCGCCTTGGCCTCGGGGTAGCCGTGTTTGGCGAAGAGCTTCTCCTCGTGGTCGAAGTGGTAGACCGTGTATTCCACGAGCTGGCTGAGCAGCTCTCCCATGACGTCTCCGGCCTTGCCGGAGCGCATGCCGGAATACAGGGCGTTGACGAGGTCCACCAGGCGGCGGTGCTGGCGGTCGATCTCCTGCACGCCGAGCACGAGCTTGCCCCCCCAGCTGATGAGTTCGTCGGATTTGGCGGACTTCATGTCCCGGATGAGCGAGCCGAGCTCCACGGACAGGGCGGCGAGGTCTTCCACGGCGTGCGAGGCGGACTCGGTCTGCTCGTCGATGTCGGTCATGGCGGCGCTGGCCTCGCCCACGCTGCGGGAGATTTCGGACGAACTGGCGGACTGCTCCTCGGCGGCAGCGGCAATGGTGCGCACGCGGTCGTCGTTTTCGCGGGCGAAATCGAGAATCTCGCCCACGGATTCCCCGGAGTGCTTGGCCAGGGAGGCGGCCCTGTCGGCCAGTTCGGCCACGTTGTCCATGCGCTGGACGTTGCCCTCGGTGGACTGCTGGATGTCGCTGATGGAGCGGCCCACCTCCTTGGTGGCGCCCATGGTCTTCTCGGCGAGCTTGCGGACCTCGTCGGCCACCACGGCGAAGCCGCGCCCGGCCTCGCCCGCGCGGGCGGCCTCGATGGCGGCGTTCAGCGCCAGGAGGTTGGTCTGGTCCGCGATGTCGTTGATCATATTGATGATGCGGTCGATGGACTGGGCGCGCTCGTGGAGCAGGGCCAGATTCTCCTTGAGCTCCTTGGCCACGCCATCCACGCTCTGGATGGCCTCGCGGGCCTCGTTCACGATGCCCACGGCCTCTTCGGCCTTCTGGCGGGCGTTGTCCGTGGAGATGGAGGCATCGGAGGAGTTGTGCGAGACGTCGGCAATGGCGAGGTTCATCTCGCCCATGGCCATGGACGCGGCGTCCATGCGCCCGCGCTGCTCGCGCGCCTCGCGGGAGACGTCCTGCATGCGCCGGGCGATGTCCTCGGAGGAGGCGGTGATGGCCCCGACCATCTCCTCCAGCCGCTCGGCCGCATGGAGCATGCCCTCCTCCTTGGCCTGCTCGGCCATTTGCGATGCCTTCTGGGCCTGTTTCACAGCGTCGTCGGCCCGACGGGAGAGGTCGTCCAGCTCCATGACCTTGGCCATGGCCTCGGACTTGGCCGCCTCCAACTGCTCGGAGAGGGAGCCCACGGCCCGGGCCAGGATCTCGGCATCGCCGGAAAGGCCGAGGGGCAGCGCGGCGTGTTCTTCCCTGGCGCGGGCGCTGGCCGCCTCCGCCAGGAGGGAAAGCCCGCTCCCGGCCTTCCAGCACGCGGCCAGCCCGGCCAGCAGGAGCAGGAACGCCCCGGCGGCGAGCCCGGCTGCGAGGGCCGGAGCGGCGGAAAGGAATGCGACTATGGCCGAGGCGCAGGCAAGGGCGGCGGCAGCGGCCTGGAGAAGGAATTGGATGCGTTGCATGGGACCTGCGGGCGTGTTTTTTGGGTTGTGCACTGGTGGCAGTTTTCGGAGCATAGTCCGTGCGGCCCCAACATTCAACAGCATTCTTGGCGCAACTCCCGGGCGGCCTGGCTCCGTGGCCCTTTCCATCAACGTCGGGGCGACGTATGCTGGTGCATGCCCTCCTCGTCAAAGACGATCCTCGTGCACATACCGCAAGAGCTGGCCCCGCTGGCCCCGGGCTACCTCGAAGGCCTGCGCGGCCTGCTGCCGGAGCTGCGCACGGCACTGGCGGAAGGCCGCCTGGACTGCCTGCGCCTGCGCGGCCACCAGATGAAGGGCGAGGGCGGCGGCTTCGGCCTGCCGGAGATCTCGCGCCTGGGGGCGGAGCTGGAGGCGGCGGCCGTGCACGGCAGGGCCGACACCGCCGGGGCCGTGCTCGGCAGCCTGGAGGACTACCTCTCCCGGGTGCGGCTTTGCCTCGCCGCGCGGCGCTGATTCCCGCCCGCGCACTCGTCACACGATTGCCACACGGACGCCACAAGCGCGGCACGCACTTTCGGCCCGGGGGCCGTAGCGTCTGCCTCCGCCCGCCGCCAGGGGCCTGCCGCGCAAAGGCTGTGTTACAATTGTGCGCAGGTCGTTGTGAATACGGTTCATTCCCTGTAATCTGGTCGCATTATTCCCGATTCGCACCGCTTTCAGGAGGAAGCCATGGGAACCGCCACCAAGCTGGAAAGATATCTCACCCGGGAGGAGCTGCCCGCGTTCCTGCGCGAGCTTGCCGACGCCCTGGAGCAGGCCCCGGTCGAGGGCGAGTTCGCCTGCGTGGCCGACTTCCGCAAGCTCAAGCTCGCGGTGAAGCACGAGTTCGAGCAGGTGACCGTGAAGCTCAAAGCCAAGGGGCCGGAGGCCTGCGCGGCCGAGGAGGCGCTGGAGGACGAGCCCGGCGGGCTCGGCAAGCCGAAGTACAAGCACCTGAAGAAGCGCATGAAGTCGAGCTTCAAACTGCTCTTCCGCATGCTCCACGAGGGCCAGATGCCCCCCGAGGCGGCGGTGCGCTCCTTTGTGGAAGACTCCCGGCTCATGGTCAGCTACCCCGGCTATGGCGACGAGGACTACGAGGAGTATTCCAAGGCCGTGGAGGAATTCGAGACGGCCTACGAGCAGGGCGCGCTGGAGCTGGCCCAGGAGGCGGCGCACAGGCTCTCGGCCATCAAGGGGCACTGCCACTCGCGCTACGCCTGAACGAACCCAGGGGGCAGAGGCATGAAGGAGAAGGCCATGAAGCTGGTGAAGAACGCGACCGCGAGGGAGTGCAGCTCCTTTGAGGATATCGCAGTGGTTCCGGAGGTCACGGAGGAAGACCTGGCAAGGTTCGACGCCGTGGTTTCCACGGACCTGGCGGACTGGCAGGTGGAGCAGGTGGTGGCCCCGGCGGAGGTCCACGCCCGGCAGGAGACGGTGCTCGCCGTGCACTGGCACCCCGAGTTCGTGCCCATGGACCTGATCCGCAGGCGCATCGAGGCCACCTTCCCGCGCAAGAAGACCGAGCTGCTCATTCCCACCCAGCACAACGAGCTGGTGAGCTACGACGGCTACACCGGCGTGGAGGTGGACTGCTTCTCCTCCGGCTTCAACCGCAAGGTCCAGCTGCTGCTGCACTTCGCCAACGACCGCCTCAAGGACGCGGGCGTGCTGCGCTGCATGCTCAACCATACCTTCCAGTACCGCTCCTCCCAGCTTTTCGACTTCATCCACACCATCACCAGGCCCGTGGAGAAGCGCATCAACGCCGCCGCCAGGGAAACCGGGGCGGACGGCGACCTCATCGAGTTCGTGCGCGCGAACGTGGCCAAGATCGAGACCCTGCTCGACGAGCACTGGGAGCGCGTGCCCCCGGCGTCGGTGAAGAACAAGCTCCTGCGCAACTGGTTCGACGCCATGCGCCCGGAGCTGGGCGACGTGGCCACCCACCGCGTGCAGGCCTACCTCAAGGCCGTGAAGCAGCGGGTCAAGGCGGAGTTCTCCCTGGAGTTCTTCTACCGCGCCAGCGAGTTCATCGAGGAGACGCACCGCCTGGGCGGGTGCGTGGTCATCCCCCACCCGGAGCAGTTCTGGCCCATCCTCCTGCGCAACTACGACGTGGACGGCATCGAGGTCTGGAATCCGCAGTCCCAGGAATACACCGAATTTCTCATCCAGGTGGTCAACGAGCGCAACGCCAGAAGGCCCGGCCAGGACCGCAAGACGCTCATCTTCATGGGCGACGACTGCCACATGGGCGAGAAGACCAAGCCCCAGGACCAGCAGGACACGGAAAAGGCCGGGCGCGAGATCGGCGTGCAGCCCCCGTGGGACGACATGGCCATCCGCAAGCTGCTCATCGTCAACTCCATCAACCGCCGTTCGGTGATCAAGGAATACCGGGCCCGGCTCGACGGCTAGCGCCGCAGCACCACGGCGCAGGCCGCAAAGCCCGTTACTGGGCGCAGTGCCATTGAGCGAAATCGATACCCCATTGATTTCAACGGCAGAACACCAGAGCCCCCGCAAGGAGACCCCCGTGGCCGAAGAAAAATTCTATTTCGACTCCCTTCAGGACGCCGAGTCCATCCGGCAGTTCCTCGAAGCCCTGACCGAGGGCTTCGCCAAGGGGGAGCTCTCCCTCGCCTCCAACGGCGACCAGATCGTCCTGCACCCCAAGGGGCTGCTCAGCTTTTCGGTGAAGGCCAAGCGCAAGCGCGGCGGCAGCAAGCTGAACATCCGCGTGGCCTGGAAGGAGCTTGAGGGCGACTCCGGCCAGGAAACCACCCCGCTCAAGGTCGGCTAGGCATGATCACCTTCGAAGGGCTCGACGAGAACTTCAAGTTCATCGTCATCGAGGTGGTGAACCAGATCCGCACCACGCGGGAGTTCATGAACAACCCCACCCGCGAACTGCACGGCAAGATCACCTCGCGCGACGACTACATCGACAACCTCAAGACCATCATCGAAAACAAGTGCTACGCCTGCATCAACGCGGACAAGAACCTGGGCCCGCGAAGGTTGAACCGCATCCGCGCCATGCAGGTCATGAGCGTGAACCTGGAAAAGATCGCGGACTACGTGGTCAACATCGTCCGCCAGATGGGCTACCTGGATGACCAGACCTTCATGCGGCGCTACGACCTCGACGAGATATTCACCATCATCCTCTCCGGGGCGGAGCTCATCCGCTCCTCCTTCCGCGAGGAGGACATGCCCGGCGCGCTGGCCATCTGTAAGACGGAAAACGAGCTGGACCGCGTGTTCAAGGTCAACTTCGACCGCATCATGCAGGACCTGGGCACCGGGAAGAACATCCAGAACCTCGTCACCAGCCTGTTCATCTTCCGCTACTTCGAGCGCGTGGGCGACGCCCTGCTGAACATCGGCGAGGCCATCATCTTCTCCATCCTGGGCGAGCGCATCAAGATCGAGCAGTTCGACGCGCTCCAGCGCACGCTCTCCGAGTCCGGCTTTGCGGATTCCTTCTCGGACATCGACTTCCAGGCCATCTGGGGCACGCGCTCGGGCTGCCGCATCGGCCGGGTGGACCAGCGCGCCCAGAGTGCCGATCGGCCGCAGGGCGCGCAGCAGCCCCAGGGCTCCATCTACAAGGAAGGCAGCCTGGAGAAGATCCGCAAGGAGCGCGACAACATCCGCCGCTGGAAGTCCATCTTCCCCGGGCTCGTGGCCGAGATTTACGGCTTCCACGAAGAGGGCGACAAGGGCTCGCTGCTGGTGGAGTTTCTGCCCGGCTGCACGCTGGACGAGGTGGTGCTCACCGCGGACCGCGAGGTCATGGAGAACGCCCTGTTCATCTTCGAGCAGACCGTGCGCGAAACCTGGCTGACCACCCTGAAGCGCGAGCCCGTGAAGACGGACTACATGCACCAGCTCAAGCGCAGGCTCGATGCCGTGCTCCAGGTGCACCCCGAGTTCCGCCGCCTGCCGCTGACCATGGGCGACTCGCGCATCCTCTCCACCGAGGAGCTGCTGGACCGCTGCGAGGAGAAGGAGCGGACCCTGGAGGCCCCCTTCAGCGTGTTCATCCACGGCGACTTCAACATCAACAACATGGTCGTGAACCACGAGGCCCAGCGGCTGCACTACATCGACCTCTACCGCTCGCGGGACTACGACTACATCCAGGACGCCTCGGTGTTCCTGGTTTCCAACTTCCGCATGCCGCTCTTCGAGCCGCAGATGCGCGAGCGCATCAACCTCGTCATCGGCGAGTTTTATCGTTTCGTGGCCCAGTTCGCCCTGGAGCAGGGCGACGAAACCTGGCAGGCGCGGCTGGCCTTCGCCCTGGCTCGCTCGTTCTACACGTCCACGCGCTTCGAGATGAACCACGCCTTTGCCAAGGAGATGTTCCATCGGTCGATCTTCCTGCTGGAACGCATCGACCTCCATGGCGGGGACGACTGGCGCGGCTTCCGGTTGCCCACGGACTCGCTCTACTACTAGCGCCGCGCCCGCCGGGCCAAACGGCACCCATGGGGCTAAACGGCGCACGGCGGCAAGCGATGCCGACAACCCGGCCTCGCAGGCAGAACACTCGAACCGACACAGGGGGAAATCGTGAACATAGGCGTCATCGGCACCCCGGGCGGCTGGTCCTCGGAGCGGCTGGCCGACGCGGTGGCCGCTCAAACCGGCTCCCGCACCCTCGTTTCCATGGACCAGGTCCGCCTGGACCTGCCCTCGGGCAGCCTCTTTTTCGAGGACCAGGACCTCTCCACCTTCGACGCGCTGATCATCAAGAAGATCGGCGCGCGCTATTCCCCGGACCTGCTCGACAGGCTGGAGGTGCTGCGGCACCTGGAGGAACGCGGCACGCGCATCTTCAGCTCGCCCTTCTCCATCCTGCGCGTGCTCGACCGCCTGACCTGCACCATCACCCTGCAACTGGCGGGCATCCCCATGCCGCCCACCACCATCACCGAGTCCGTGGACCAGGCGCTCGCCGCGCTCGACATCTACGGCAGCGCGGTGTTCAAGCCGCTGTATACCTCCAAGGCCCGGGGCATGACCGTGATCAGCGCGGGCAAAGGCGCCCGGGAGGAGATCGAGGCCTACGCCGCCGAGCATCCCATCATGTACATCCAGCAGACCATCGAGCTGGGCGACTCCGACCTCGGCATCGCCTTCCTGGGCGGGAAGTACATGACCACCTACGCGCGCACCAAGACCAACGGCGCCTGGAACACCACCACGGAATCCGGCGGCAAGTACCGGCCCTTCGAGCCCCCGGCCGAGGTCGTCGCCCTGGCGGAGAAGGCCCAGGCCCTCTTCAACCTCGACTTCACCTGCGTGGACGTGGCCCTCACGGACACCGGGCCCTACGTGTTCGAGGTCTCGGCCTTCGGCGGCTTCCGGGGCATACTGGAAACCAGCGGCATCGACGCCGCCCAACGTTACGTCGACTTCGTCATGGAGCGGATCGCATGAACACGCCCACCGTCAAGGCACTGGCCGAACGCCTGCGCGCGGAGCTTCCCGCGCCCCACGTCCTGGACCTCGACCTCGGCGGGCTGAAGATCCGCGTGGGCTGCTCCAGCGAGCCCCTGCGCGAGGCCCTGGCCGACTACTTCAAGGAGTTCACCGGGGTCTTCCCGTTCCCGGACGTGCTCATCACCGCGCACGAGGCCCCGGCCCCCGAACCCGGCCTGGGCGCGGGCGTGGAGTACCAGGTCAAGGAACCGGACCCCGGCAAGAGCAAGATCAAGGAGGAGTGGGCCGACCTTGAGGACGGGCGCATCGTGCGCAAGCGCCTCACCGGACTGGTCTTCGCCTTCGGCCTCGGGGTCAACGCCGTGGTCGGCCCCTGCCTGGAGAACGCCAACCAGGTCATCAACTTCGTGAACAACCGGCTGCTGGAGCACCGCCTCAACAATGGCGGCCTGCTGGGCCACGCCTCGGGCGTGCACCTGCACGGGCGGGGCATCAGCCTGGCGGGCTTCTCCGGCGCGGGCAAGTCCACCCTGGCCCTGCACCTCATGAGCCGGGGCACGCACTTCGTTTCCAACGACCGGGTGGTGGTGCGGGAGCGCGGCGGCGAGGTGGAGATGTTCGGCGTGGCCAAGCAGCCGCGCATCAACCCCGGCACGGCCCTGAACAACCCGGATCTGGCGCGCATCGTCCCGCCCGAAGAGCGCGAGCGCTTCGCGGCGCTGCCCCTGGAGGAGCTCTGGAGCCTGGAGCACAAGTACGACGCGCTCATCGACGTCTGCTACGGGCCGGGGCTCTTCCAGCTCCATTCGCCCATGGACGCGCTGGTGATCCTCAACTGGCGGCGCGATGGCGGGCCCACGCGCGTGGCCCGGGCCGATGCCCGCGACCGCCACGACCTGCTGCCCGCGTTCATGAAGCCCACGGGGCTCTTCTACCACCCGGCGGACCCGGCCCGGACGGCGGACCCCGGCATCGAGGCCTACGCGGAGCTGCTCTCCCGGGCGGAGCTCATCGAGATCAGCGGCGGGGTGGACTTCCACCTTGCGGCGGGCGCGTGCCTCAAGTATCTGGAAACCGGCGTGGTACCGAACGTTTAGACGGAGGCATGAACCGCTTGCGCATCGTCATCAGCCGTGAGGTGGACATCCCGGACAGGCTCCGGCTGGAGCGCTTCCGCCGCAGCCCGGAGCTGGGCCCCAAGGTGCTCTTTTTCAGCGGGGGCACGGCCCTGCGCGATGTCTCGCGCGAGCTGATCTCCTACACCCACAACTCCATCCACGTGATCACCCCGTTCGACTCGGGCGGCAGCTCCGCCGTGCTGCGCCAGGCGTTCGCCATGCCCGCCGTGGGCGACATCCGCAACAGGCTCATGGCCCTGGCGGACCAGAGCGTCAAGGGCAACCCGGCCATCTTCGCCCTGTTCAACCACCGGCTCGGCAAGCAGGCCGGGGAGAACGAGCTGAAGGCCGAGCTCTCGGCCCTGGCCGAGGGGGAGCACCCCCTGGTGCGCGCTGTGCCCAACCCCATGCGCAAGATCATCCGCAACCATTTCATCGACTTCATCGAGGCCATGCCGCCGGACTTCGACCTGCGCGGGGCCTCGGTGGGCAACCTCGTGCTCACGGCGGGCTACCTCAACAACCGCCGACAGCTCGACCCGGTGATCTTCCTCTTCTCCAAGCTGGCCCAGGTCTGCGGCACGGTGCGCGCGGTGGTCAGCAAGGACCTGCACCTGGCCGTGGAGCTGCAAAGCGGCGAGGTCATCGTGGGGCAGCACCGCTTCACGGGCAAGGAGCGCGGGCCCATCGCCTCGCCCATCAAGCGCATCTGGCTCACGGCCAGCCTGGATGACCCAACGCCCGTCAGCGTGGCCATCCGGGAGAAGATGCGCTCGCTGATCCTCGACGCCGGGCTCATCTGCTACCCCGTGGGCAGCTTCTACTCCAGCGTGCTGGCCAACCTGCTGCCCGAGGGCGTGGGCGAGGCCGTGGCCGCCAACCGCTGCCCCAAGGTCTTCGTCCCCAACACCGGGCGCGACCCCGAGGCCGTTGGCATGAGCGTCACCGACCAGGTGCGCGCCCTGCGCTCCGTGCTCTGCGCCGGGGGGGCCAAGCCGGAGGACGTGCTCCAGTACGTGCTCGTGGACTCGAAGAACGGAGCCTACCCCGGCGGGCTTGACAAGGCCGAGCTCGCCGCCGAGAACGTGAACGTGGTGGACTGTCCGCTCATCGTGCCCGAGACCGGGCTCTTCGCGGACGAACAACTGCTGGTGGGCGCGCTGCTCTCGCTCGCCTGACCAATACCGAACGGAGGTTCCCATGGAGACCGGAAAGATCGAAGTGAAGCAGACCCTGCCCTACAAGGAGGCCGTGCGCTACCTGGAAGACCTGGTGGCGAGCCTCAAGGAGGGGACCATCGTGGTCTCGCGCGAGCAGGAGCACGTGACCCTGACCCCGGCGGAGACCGTGGGCATCGAGCTCTCGGCCAAGACCAAGAAGGGCAAGGCCAAGTTCTCCCTGGAGCTCTCCTGGGCCGAGGAATGCGCCTCGGGGCTGAGCATCGGTTCCACCGTGCCCGAGGTGCCCGAGGCAGCCGAGGCAGCCGGAGAGGCCGAGGGCGAGGCCGCCCAGGAGGAAGGCTCCGAGGACGACGGCTCGGACGGCGGCTCGGATGACCCCGACCCAGCCCCCGAGGCCCTGACCAAGCCGCCGCCGGAGCCTGAAGCGGCCCCCGCCGCCGAAAAGCAACCCGCCGCGGGCAATGCCGCCCCCCAAAAGGCCACCCCCAAAAAGGCTGGCTCCCAAAAGGCTGGCCCAAAAAAGGTTGGTCCGAAGAAAGCCGCAGCCCGCAAGGCCCCGGCCAAGCGCGGCAAGTAACCCCCCGGCGTTTGGGCGTGTTCAGGCCGTCCGCTTCGGCGGGCTGGCCGTCTGGCCCTGCGCCCGCGAGCGCAGGCGGTGGAGCAGCGGCAGGATGCCGTAGACCATGGCCGGGACCATGACGGCCGTGAGCAGCAGCGTGCGCACCGGCAGGGGCGGCGCAAGCCCCAGCGCCCCCAGGCCCAGCTCCACCAATACGGCCAGAGCCGTCACCAGCAGCCAGACGCAGACCCAGAGCTGAAGCACGAAGGCGAGCCCGGGGCTAGGAGCCCGGCGAGTCATGATCCCCTCCCCCGCGCCCCTCGCGCATGGCCGCATCAAGCAGCTCGTAATACCCCGGCAGCACTCCGCGCAGGGCCTCGCGGCCCGCGTCCGTGAGGCGCACGAGGCGCACGCGCGCGTCCTCCTCCGAGGGTCGGCAGGCCACCAACCCGGACTCCTCCATGGCGCTGACGGTGCGCGTGAGCACCGGGCGGGAAACGTCCACCCGCTCGGCGATGTCGCCCATGTTCAGCCCCGGGTGTTCCCGGTTTTCAATGTTCCCGGGGTGCTCAAGGTCCTCAAAGTCCTCGGGGGCCACGGCGCTCTCGCGGTCCAGGACGATGAGGATGACAAAACGCAGCTGGGAGAGGCCGCGCTCGGCGAAGTACACGTCCAGCCTGCGCAGGAGCACGCTGGCCCGGCGCAACAGCGCCAGCGCCCCGCCCACGGCGTCCACGTCCATGGACGGGAAGCGTTCGCGGTAGGCCTCCAGGATGCGCCGGGTGGGCAGTTCCTTGAGGAAGAACATCAGGCCTCCATGCGTTGGATGAGGGTCGCGGCGTCCACCTCCGCGCCGAAGTGGTGCACCACGTGGCGGCGCACGTGCTCGTGCTGCTCGGCGGTGAAGGCCGCGCAGCCGTCATGCACCAGCCAGGCGTCGTAGCCCAGGTCGTGCGCCTCGCGCAGGGACGACTCCACGCAGACGTGCGTGGCGAAGCCGAGCAGGAACACGGTGCTCACGCCGTTGTTGCGCAGGAAGGGGTCCAGGGTCGAGTTCTTGAAGGCGCTCGCCCCGGAGCGGCCCCGCACCGGGAACTCTCCCTCGCGCGGCACAAAGGGCTCGGCGAACTCCGCCCCGCTCCCGGTCCAGGTGCCCGCCCGGGGAATCACCCCGCGCAGGCCGAGCCGCTCGCCCCCTTTTCCGGCACCGAAAAGCAGGTAGCCGGGGTCGTGGCGCATGTCGAGCCCGGCGTGGGCCACGAGCCAGCCGTTGGCCCTGGCGGCGGCCAGCACTCCGGCGGCGTTCTCCACGGCCCGGCCAAAGGCGGGCTTGTCCTGCACCAGCAGCCGCGCCAGGGTGCCCTCCGGGTCCAACCACTCGCGCTGAAACTCGATGAATACCAGCGCGCTACGGTCCTTATGCACATTTTCCACAGGCCCACCTGTTCCTTTGCTGTTCGCCCATTGTTCGTAACTTGTTCGTTCTTTGTTCGTACGCTGTTCGTAGCTTGTTCTCATTGGCTGCCGCGCGGGTCGAATCGCCATCTCCCCGATCCTTGCCCTTTCTGGCATGGAGGGCCCTGTCCGGCCTGTCTGGCCTGTCTGGCCATGTGTGGCCCCGCAGGTCATGCCGACCCCTTCCGGCCTGTCCGGCAAGGCCTCCAACGCCAGGTCCGCCATTTGTTACCATGATAAATAAATAACCGGAGGCGATCCGTCAAGTGGCGCAGGGTGACATTCCTCCTGCGGGGGGTGTCGCCGGACGAAGAGCCCGTGGCCGAACATGGTGGTTGCGAGTGAGGGAGGCCGCCGGAATGCGGAAACATGGACCCGCCGCCGACGGGGTCGCCGGACACCATCCTTGCCAGACGCACCGTCGGCAGAGCGCAGCAACCAAGAGGTGTAGCGGAATCAGTCCCCGGCGGGCAGCAGGGCCATGAGCGCGTAGGCGAGCTGGGCCGCGGCAAAGGAGGAGGCGTGGTCGTCGTCGCGCGGGGCCAGCTCCACCACGTCCGCGCCGATGAGCCTGCGGCCCGCGCAGGCCCGCTCCAGGAGCAGGATCGCGTCGTTCCAGCCGATGCCCCCTGGAACGGGCGTTCCCGTGGCGCGGATCACCGAGGGGTCCAGGCCGTCC
>JBFWJM010000069.1:0-12426 GCA_050253205.1 Desulfovibrionaceae bacterium | reverse complement strand
CCGCTGGCCAAGGTGGGCGGCAAGGGGCTCTTCGTGAAGGAGATCGAGGAGGCCCTGCTCGACGGCCGGGCCGACCTCGCCGTGCACTCCATGAAGGACGTGCCCACCGAGCTGCCCGAGGGGCTGGTGGTGGGCGTGCACCCCGAGCGGGAAGATTGCACGGACACCCTGCTCAGCGTGGAGCACGACGGCCTCGCCGCCCTGCCTGCGGGCGCGGTGGTGGGCACCTCCAGCCTGCGCCGCCAGGCCCAGCTCCTGGCCCTGCGGCCCGACCTCGACGTACGCGACCTGCGCGGCAACCTCGACACCCGCGTGGGCAAGCTGCTGGAAGGGCAATACGACGCCATCGTGGTGGCCACCGCCGGGCTGAACCGCCTGGGCCTCTCCGCGCCCAAGGCCGAAATCCTCGGCCCGCCGGCCTTCCTCCCGGCCGTGGCCCAGGGTGCGCTGGGCATCGAATATGCCGAGGACGGCCCCATGGCCGAGATGCTCGCCTTCCTCAACCACGCGCCCACGGTCACGGCCGTGCACGCGGAGCGCGGCTTCCTCACCGGGCTGGACGGCGGCTGCCAGGTGCCCATCGCGGCGTGGTCGCGCCTGGAGGGTGATGTGCTGACCCTCTCCGGCTTCGTGGCCGACGTGGACGGCTCGAACCCCATCCGCCTGGAGACCTCCGGCCCGGCCCCCGAGGCCTGGAACGTGGGCGCGCGCCTGGCGGAGATGGTGCTCGACGCGGGCGGCAAGGACATCCTCGACCGGGTTTACGCCCGGGGGCACGCCGACCGCTGACGCGCCACCGGGACCGCCCGCACCCGGCAAGCACTGCCCGTTTTCCGCTCGCGCCCGGGTGCGATGCCGTATACACTCGAAAACACGGGAGCCTTGGCCACGCGCACGCACCGCAGCGGCGGGCGTGTTGGCCCCGTCATTGCAAGTCCCACCCCGGTCCCACCGTTCCCAGGGAGGCACAGGACAGATGGACAACAAATCGAAGCTCACTATTTCCTTGAACTTGGCATATTTCCTTGTGGCGGCCGGGGCGACATGGCTGCTCTGGCCCGAGGCAGGGAATTCCACAATTTCGTCATCTTCGACACCCGACAGTCCCATGATTGTCGTTTTTGTCATCCTTCTCGCGGCGGCGGCCAGCGTGGCGACGGGGCTCCTTTTGGCCCGGCGCAGCTCCGGGGAGGCCCGGGAGCTCTGCACCCTGCTCGACTGCATGCGCGAGGACGGGATTGCTAAAAATGACAAAACCGGGGCCATGGGCAATGCCCTGCTCGCCCCCAGCCTGAAGGCCCTGGACGACCACGTGCGCCAGGTGCGCAGCGAGGCCTCGCAGCTCAAGGACCGCCTGGAAGGCGAGGCCCGCAAGGCCGAAGAGGCCACCCGGGGCGTGGCCCGCGCCAGGGAGCAGGCCGAGACCTCCCGCGCGCAGGGGCTGCTCTCCGCAGCCGAGACCCTGGAGGCCGCCATCACGGGCATCGACACCGCCACCGAGCAGCTCCAGATAGCCTCGGCCCGCGCCGGGGAAGGCGCCCGCCGCCAGCAGCAGTTCATTGCCGAGGCCGCCAGCGCCATGGAGGAGATGAACGCCTCCGTGGGCGAGGCCGCGGAGAACGCCACCAACGCCGTCACCGACGCGGAGGCCGCGCGCGAGCGCGCCGAGTCCGGCGCGGCCGTGGTGGAGAAGACCGTGCGCTCCATCCACACCGTGGCCGACAAGACCGAGGCCCTGGGAGAAACCGTCTCCGCCCTGGGCAGCCAGGCCGAGGCCATCGGCAGGATCATGGGCGTCATCTCCGACATCGCGGACCAGACCAACCTCCTGGCGCTCAACGCGGCCATCGAGGCCGCCCGGGCCGGGGATGCCGGGCGCGGGTTCGCCGTGGTGGCGGACGAGGTCCGCAAGCTGGCCGAGAAGACCATGGCCGCCACGGGAGAGGTCCGCAGCGAGATAGAGGCCATCCAGAACGGCGTGGGCCAGGCCCGCAAGGGCATGGACGAGACCGCCGACCTCGTGAACGCCGCCGTGGAGGAGGCGCGCGAGTCCGGCCGGGCGCTCACGGCCATCGTGACCATGGTGGGCGAGACCTCGGGCCGCATCCACGCCATTGCCGTGGCCGCGCAGCAGCAGTCCGCCGCCAGCGACGAGGTCAACCGGACCATCTCCGAGATCAACGCCATCTCCGGCTCCACGGGCGAGGCCATGGCCAGCGCGGAGACCGCCGTGGGCGAGCTCGCCTCGCGCGTGCACGACCTGGCCACCATGAACAAGGTCTTCCGCCTCGTGGGCGAGGGCACGGTCAAGTCGATCATCGAGGAGCTGGCCCGCAGCGAGGACATCCTCTCCCTGGAGCGCGCCCGCCAGGAGCGCGCCCTGGAGCGGGCCGTGGCCAGGCACCCGTTCCTGGAACTCTTGTACATCACCGACGCCAAGGGCGTGCAGGTGGTCAGGAACGTGGCCCCCAAGGAGAGCGCCTCCAGCAGGGACCAGGACGCCTACGGCCGCAACTGGGGCGACAGGCCCTGGCACAAGGAGGCCGTGCAGCTCGGCTCGCTCTACGTCTCCGACGTGTACGAGTCGTCCGCCTCGGGCAACAACTGCATCACCGTATCCAAGCCGTACTGGGACGCCAGGGGCAAGCTGCTGGGCGTCATCGCAGCGGATGTGATGGTTTCCATCTAGCAGGCTGTTGAACAAGTGCAATCTGCTGCGTCAGCGAAAAGATCCAGATCGCTTATGCATGCACAATACACGCGCGTCCTGGATTTTTTCACTCTTTTGCAGCTCACGCTTTTTGACGGCCTGCAAAAATGAGTTTTTCAACAGTCCGGCAGGGGTGAGTCAGGCCGCGCCGGTGCCGCGCCCGCGCAGCACGGACGCCCCCAGCTCGCCACGCTGGCGGGGGTTGCCGCCCTCCGGGTCCAGGCCGCGCCCGGCGTCGTATACGCCCACCACGTCTTCCAGCACCTTGAAGGACGCCGCGCGCCGATGGTAGCGCCGGATGTTCAGGAAGTCGGACTCGTAGCGCCCCTCGCTGCGCCAGCCCCGGCAGAGCTCCACCAGCCGCCGCGAAAGGCACAGGCACAGCGGGTCCACGTTGCACTGGCGGATGGCCCTGGAGGGGTCCTCCCCGGGAGCCAGCACGGGCAGGAAGGGCACGTCGAAGGCCCGGGACGTGTCCACCCGGGCCACCAGCATGTCCGTTGCCATGTGCGCCAGCCAGGCGGAGAAGGCCTCCGGGGTCACGGCGTTGTCGTCGTCCACGAAGAGCACGCGCTCGCCCCTTGCCGCGCGCAGCAGCCCGTCGCGGATGCGGTTGCCGTAGTCCCCGCTGGGAGGGAAGTCCACGTAGCGCAGCCAGGGGGCCTCCACGGGCCGCTCCCCGCGCACGCCGTCAAACCCCACGAGCATCTCCACCCGGCCGAGGATGCCCGCCCGCAGGGCGGACGCCTCCACGGAGGCGATGGCCTGGGCCAGGGCCCGGGGGCGCTTGCCCGCGCTGGGGGTGATCACGGAGAACAGCGGCGGCGTTCCTGGCATGGCGCTCCTATCGGGCGAAGGGGTTGAGCTTCGGCTCCCCGCTGGCTCCGCCCCCGCGCAAAATATGCCGCCAGCCGCCGGAGACGAGCCTGCCGTCGCGCCCGAAGAGCAGCACGGGCAGGCCCTCCCAGCCGGAGCTTTCCCCTTCAGGGGCCAACGCTTCCGCTTCGGGGGCCAACGCCTGCGCACCGGGAACCAGCGCCCTGGCCGGGAAGCAGCAGACCATGCCCCCGCCGGACTGCGGCGCGCACCATTGCGGCACGCCCAGTTCCCGCCGGGCCTGGGCAAAGGTCAGCTCTCCCTCGCGGGGAGACCAGTCCAGCGGGCTCTCGGGCCCGCGCCCGGCGCAGCCGCCCAGCGCCGCAGCCCCAAGCAGCCCCAATAGCATCGCAAAACAAATCCGCCGACGGTTCACGCTCCCCCCCCGCCTTCGCCGTTCCTTATGCGGCCGCTCTCCCTCGCGCCGAGAAGGTCCGCCAGGTCGCTCCCGCCAATGGGCCGGACATAAACCCGCACGCCGAGCGCGGCGGCCTCGGTCCTTGGCACGCCCCCCGTGGAACGCACGAGCAGCGCCGCACGCCCGCGCAGCGCCCCCAGCACAGGCCCCAGCCCGGAGAGCGCCTCCAGCCCGGGCATGTCGGGCAGCTCCTGGCAGACGAACACCAGCAGCCCCTCGGGGCCGAGGCGCAGGGCCTCCTCGTGCAGTTCCTTCCCGGAGCACGCCTCCACCACCCGCGCGCCCCAATGGACCAACTGTTCGGCCAGGGCCGCCCGGGCGCTGTCGTTGGGCATGACCAGCAGGGCGGTGGTGGCGGCCAGGTTCGGCGGGGGCGCGGGGAGCTTCGGCGCGGGGGCTTCCTCAAGCTCCAGGGTAAACGAAAAGGCCGTGCCCTCGCCCTGCGCGCTGCGCAACTCGATGGCCCCGCCCATGAGCTGCACGAGCTGGCGGCAGATGGTCAGCCCCAGGCCTGTGCCGCCGTACTTGCGGGTGGTGGAGGTGTCCGCCTGGGCAAAGGTGTTGAAGATGGTGCCCTGCTTGTCCGGGGCGATGCCTATGCCCGTGTCCGAAACCTGGAAGCGCAGCCCCCCGCCGTCCACGGGCCGGATGTCCAGGACCACCTCGCCGCGCTCGGTGAACTTCACGGCGTTGCCCAGCAGGTTCTGGAGCACCTGGCCCAGGCGGGTGGGGTCGCCCCGCAGCAGCGGGGGCACGGAAGGGGCCACGCGGCAGACGAGCTCCACGCCCTTGGCGTGTGCCTTGGCGGCCTCGCCCTTGCAAAGGGTCTCGATCATGTCGCGCGGGTCGAAGGGGATGTGCTCCAGCTCCACCTGCCCGGCCTCCACCTTGGAGAGGTCGAGGATGTCGTCGATGAGCCGCAGGAGGTTTTCCCCGGCGCGGCGCTGGATGCCGAGCAGGCGGCGCTGCTCCTTGTCGGGACCGCTCTCCCCCAGCAGGTCGGTCATGCCGAGCACCACGTTCATGGGCGAGCGGATCTCGTGGCTCATGTTGGCCAGGAAGGTGGACTTGACGGCCGTGGCCTTCTCCGCAGCCTCCTTGGCCTCGCGCAGTTCCTCGGTGCGCTGTTCCACGCGCTGCTCCAGGGTCCGGTTGTACTCTTCCAGCTGGGCCTTGGTCCGCACGAGGCTGGCGTTGAGCGCGTCGGATTCGCTGTACGATTCGGCCAGGGTGTCGATCATGGTGTTGAAGGCCTCGGCCAGCAGGTGCAACTCGTCCTGCCCCCGGGGGCCCAGGTCCACCTTGTGGCGCCCCAGCTCGTGCAGGCGCACCCGGGAGGTGGCCTCCGTGAGCCGGGCCAGGGGCCGGGAGAGGTAGCGCCTGCTGAACCAGAGGAAGATGATCCATAGGGCCACGGTCTTGATGGCCGCGTTGACGAGGATGATGCCCAGGGCGAACCAGACCTTGGAGAGAACCACGGACTCGGAGGAGTAGAGCGTGAGCAGGCCGATGTCGAAGCCCTCGCCCGCCCGCTCCTGGTAGTGGATGGGCACCGTGGCGGTGAAGCCCTCCACCTCCACCTGGGTCAGGCCGGGCACGTCGAGCTCCCTGAACGGGGGCGGCTCCTCGGCGGGGACGGCCCCGGCCGAGAAGCTGCCCTGAAACTCGGTGCGCACCAGCGCCCCGGTGACGTTGGGGTCGAGCACCATGCCCTCGACCATGGATTCGATGCCCTCGGTGTCCACGTTGTAGATGGCCGTGGCCAGGCCGGGGTTGAAGGTCACGGCCAGGGCCACGATCTCCTGGAGGACCGAATGCTTGGTGTTGCTGTATTCCGCCGCCATGTGCAGGCCCGTGAGGGCCAGGGTGATGACCACGTACACCGAGAACACCGCCACGAGCAGCCGGGTGGCGATGGACTTCACGATGGGAACGCGGGGGCCCTCCTGCATGGAGCTATTCCATGCCGTAGCGGGGCATCTTGTAGCCCCACTTGGCGTAGAGCTTCGAGAGCGTGCCGTTCTTGTACAGTGTCTCCATGCCTTCGTCGTAGAGCTCCATGACCCGGTGGCCGCGTTCGCAGTCCTTGAGCACGGGGTGGTACGTGCGCCTGCCCACGGGCTTGATGTCGAACTGCTCGCGGTCGTAGGCCATGTCCGAATTCTTGATGGAGGTCTCGATGAAGCTCAGGTCGTCCACGTAGAAATCCACGCGGCCGAGCACCACCATGCCCAGGGCGGCCTCCCCGGTCTTGACCTCCTTGGGCCGCACGCTGACGGGAAAGTTCTCCTGGTCGTAGTAGCCGATGCGCCAGGCCACGGTCTTGTCCTGGAGCGAGGCCTCGCCCTGCCAGTCGCCGACGTGCTCCTTGTTGAAGAACACGTAGTACGTGCCCTCGAACATGGGGTGCCGGGCGAGCATGAGCGGCGGGTCCACACGGTCATGGCAGGTCATGAGGTCGGCCTTCTCCTCGCGCACGAGGTCGTAGGCCCGCTCGGAGGGCACGTAGATGCGCTGGACGCGGATGCCGTAGAGCCCTACGAACAGTTCGCGCAGGATGTCGTGATACAGGCCCGTGCCGTCGCGGTTGGTGAGCGTCTCCCACGAGGGCCCCACCACCATCACCTCGGTGATGGGTTCCGCTGCCCAGCATGTACCCACCAGCAAAGACAGCAGCACTGCGGCGGCAAGCGTCCCTTTCATGAATCCCCCGGCATGGTTCGACCTCTATGCATGGAACGCTACCCATTTGCGCATGAAGAAGCAAGAGCGGGTCCCGGGCATCCTCGTGACAACCGACGCTTCGGCCACGGAGGAGGGGAATTAATAATTCGGATGGGCGGCCGGAGGCGATCAGAAGCCGTTGCGCTTGAGGAAGTCCAGGTCGATGCCGACGGGGCCCGCGCCTTGCGCGCCGCCCTCCCCGCCCAGGTGGGGCGCGAGCATGCGCTGCACGTAGCGGCCGATGATGTCCATCTCCATGTTCGCGCGGTAGCCCGGCTGCCAGCCCGCGATGGTGGTCTCGCGCTGGGTGGCGGGGATGATGTTCACGCTGAGCCAGTCCGCCCCGCAGCGGTTCACCGTGAGGCTGATGCCGTCCAGGGCCACGGAGCCCTTCTCCACCACCAGGGGGCCGAACGAGGCCGGGAAGCCCAGGGTGTAGACCCTGGATTCGCCCGCAGGCTCCACGCCCCGGACCTCTGCCAGGCAGTCCACATGGCCGGAGACGAGGTGCCCGCCGAGCCTGTCGCCCAGGGCCAGGGCGCGTTCCAGGTTCACCCGCGAGCCCGCCTTGAGCCCGCCCAGGTTGGTCACGCGCATGGTCTCGGCGCTGGCGTACGCCGTGAAAAGATTCCTGCCGAAGGTTTCCACCGTGAGGCACGCGCCGTTCACGGCGATGGATTCGCCGGGGGTGATATCCGGCAGGTCGAAGAGCGCGGCCACGGTGAGGCGCGTCTCCTTGCCCCGGGGTTCCACGCCCCGTACCTCGCCCTTGCCGTTGACCAGTCCGGTGAACATGGCTTCCTCCCCCCGCCTAGAGCTCGACCTTGCGGGCCGCCTCCAGGGTGGCCTCCAGGTCCGCGTCCGTGTGCACGAACGAGGTGAACGCGCACTCGAAGCCCGAGGGCGCGAGGTTCACGCCCCGGGCGCGCATGCCCGCGTAGAACTTGGCGTAGAGCTCGCCGTCGCCGGTTCTGGCCGTGGCGTAGTCCGTCACGGGCGTCCCGGTGAAAAAGAGCGTGAAGAACGAGGCCACGTGGTTCAGGGTCACGGGGTGGCCCTTGGCTTCGAGGATGGCCTTGAGCTCCCCGGCGAAGGCGGCCGTGCGCGCCTCCAGCCCGGCGTAGTCCGCCTGCTTGAGGCGCTCCAGGGTGGCCAAGCCGGCGGCCATGGCCACCGGGTTCCCCGAGAGGGTTCCGGCCTGGTACACGTCGCCGCAGGGGGCGATGCGTTCCATGATCTCCCGCCTGCCGCCGTAGCAGCCCACGGGGAAGCCCCCGCCGATGATCTTGCCCAGGGTGGTCAGGTCCGGGGTCACGCCGTAGCGCGCCTGGGCCCCGCCCAGCGCCGCGCGGAAGCCCGTGATGACCTCGTCGAAGATGAGCAGCGCGCCGTGGCGCGTGCAGAGCTCGCGCAGCCCCTCCAGGAAGCCGGGCAGGGGCGGCACGCAGCCCACGTTGCCCGCCACGGGCTCCACGATGAGCGCGGCCACCTCGCCCTCGTTGGCCCGGAACACGGCCTCCACGGCCGCCAGGTCGTTGTACGGGGCGATGAGCGTCTGCTTGACGAAAGAATCGGGCACCCCCGGGGTGCCGGGGATGGAGAGGGTGGCCAGGCCCGAGCCCGCCGAGGCCAGGAAGCAGTCGGAGTGGCCGTGGTAGCCGCCGTCGAACTTGATGATCCTGTCGCGGCCGGTGTACCCGCGCGCCAGGCGCACGGCGCTCATGGTGGCCTCGGTGCCCGAGGAGACCATGCGCACCATCTCCACCGAGGGCATGATGGCGCAGATGGCCTCGGCCAGGGCCACCTCGCCCGGGCAGGGCGCGCCGTAGCTCGACCCCTTCTCCACGGCCGCGCGCACGGCCGCGCGCACCACGGGGTCGGAATAGCCCAGGATCATGGGCCCCCAGCTCATGACGTAGTCGATGAGCTCGTCGCCGTCCGCCGTGGTCAAGCGGCAGCCCTCGGCGCGCTCGATGAACAGCGGCTCGCAGCCCACGCCGCGGCAGGCGCGCACCGGGCTGTTCACGCCGCCGGGCAGCACCTTGCAGGCCTTCTCGAACAGGGTCTTGGAAATATCGCCCATGGTCGCTGACTCCTAGAAATAGCGCATGGAGCTCTTCTTCAGCTCCTTGATGCTGTTGAGGATGGCGTATTGCTTGAGGCCCGTGGCCTCGGAGAGGCGCGCGGCCACCTCGGCGCAGTCGCCGGGATTCTTGCCGTGGATCATGGTGTAGAGGTCGTACTCCCACTCGGGGTAGGTCCGGCGGCGGTAGCAGTGGCTGATCTCCGGCTGCGCGGCCATGAGCTTCCCGACCTCGTCGGGGTCGCGCTCGCCGATGATCCAGGCGACCATGGCGTTGTGGCCGTAGCCCGCCTTCTGGTGGCGCAGGGTGGCGCCGAAGCGGCGGATGACGTGCTGCTCCTTGAGCCGGGCCAGCAGCGCGAGCACCTCGTCCTCGGTGCAGCCCGCCTCGCGGGCGATGTCCTTGAAGGGTTGCGGTCCTCTGCTCAGGCTGGTTCCCGCCAGGGCCAGAATCCTGCGCTCGGTGTCGGTGAATTGCGGTTGCTGCATGCAGGTGTCCTTACCCTCTCGCGCCTGCGGTGGCAACAGCGCCCCCGCACGGAAAACCGCCCCCCGAGCCGGGAACGGGCCCCGCGCACTTGCCAGAAAGGTTCCGGGCGGCTACCATTCGCGCCTGCGAAGCACCCCGGGAAACAAACTCGAACAACACACGGACAAAGGAGCGGACCATGCGCACAGCGGTCATCGGAGCCGGTGCCTGGGGCACCACCCTGGCGAACCTTCTGGCCTCCACCGGGGCACCCACCACCCTCTGGGTACGCGAGGCCGCCCTGGCCGGGGAGATGCGCGCCACGGGAGTGAACGCCTCCTTCCTGCCGGACCACCCCCTGCACCCCGCGCTGACCGTCGAGCATGAGCCCGAGGCCGCCCTGGCCGGGGCCGAGGTCTTCCTCGTGGTGGTGCCCAGCCAATTTATCCGCCAGTGCCTGGCCTCGTTCCGCCCGCTGCTGCCGGATTCCCCGGCCATCGTCTGCGCCAGCAAGGGCATCGAGCTGGACACGGGCGCGCCCATGTCGCGCGTGGTGGAGGAGGCGCTGGAGGGCATGCGCCCGCGCTACGCCTCCCTCTCCGGCCCCTCGTTCGCGGACGAGGTGAGCCGCCAGCTGCCCACCTCCGTGGCCCTGGGCTGCGCGGACGAGGCCCTCGCCCGCTCGCTCCAGGAGCTCTTTTCCACCCCGGCCTTCCGGGTCTACACCACGCCGGACTATCGCGGCGTGGAGCTCGGCGGGGCCGTGAAGAACATCATGGCCATAGCGGCGGGCATGTCCGACGGGCTCGGCTTCGGCCACGACGCCCGCGCCGCGCTCATCACGCGCGGCCTGGCCGAGATGAGCCGCCTGGGCACGGCCCTGGGCGCCAGCGAGCGGACCTTCATGGGCCTCTCGGGCATGGGCGACCTGGTGCTCACCTGCACGGGCGACCTCTCGCGCAACCGCCAGGTGGGCCTGAAGATCGGCCAGGGGCGCAAGCTGGACGAGATCATCGGCGAGATGAAGGCCGTGGCCGAGGGGGTCAAGACCACCAAGAGCGTGCACGACCTGGCGGGCAAGCTCGGCGTGGAGCTGCCCATCACCGAGCAGGTCTACCGCATCCTCTACGAGGACAAGGACCCGGCCCAGGCCGTGCGCGACCTCATGGGCCGCGACCTCAAGGAAGAGTAGCCTGGCCATGCCCGCCCCGCGAAAAGACGGCGCACCGCGCACCGGGCGCACCACGAGCGCCTGCGCGGCGGCCGCCAAGGCCGAAACGGGAGACGGAGCCCTTCCCTCCCGGCGCGGATCGGGGTACACCGGGGCATGCTGACCCCGCCGATCCACATCGTGGGCATGCGCCCCGGTTCCCTGGACATCTCCTGCCGCGCCATGCAGGTGCTGGAGCAGGCCGAGGTGGTGGTGGGCGGCAAGCGGCTGCTGGCCGCGCTGGCCCTGCTCTCCACCCCCGAGCGCCCCCTGGAGCCCCGGCGGCAGATCCCCGTTGCCGGGCCCCTGGAGGAGGTCATCGCCAAGGTCCGCGCCAACCGCCACCGCAGGGTGGTGGTCCTGGCGGACGGCGACCCGCTGTTCTACGGCTTCGGCCGCAGGCTGGTGGAGGCCCTGGGGCCCGAGGCCGTGAACGTGCTGCCCAACGTCTGCACCCTGCAACTGGCCGCCGCGCGCCTGCGCCTGCCCTGGCACGACATCGAAACCGTCTCCCTGCATGGCCGTAGCGACTACTCCCCGCTCTTCTCCGCCATCACCCGGCGCGACAAGGTGGCCGTGTTCACGGACCACGAGAACACCCCGGCGGCCATTGCCCAGGCCCTGCTCCAGAAGGGGGCCGAGGGCTTCACCATGACCGTGCTGGAAGACCTGGACACCTCCCAGGAGCGCATCCGCACCCTGGAACCCGCCGAGGTCTGGGACCTGGAATTCTCCCCGCTGAACCTCGTGCTGCTCCAGCGGTTGCACGCGCCCGACGCGGACACCATGCAACTGGGCCTCGGCATTCCGGACCACCTGTACATGCACGAGAAGGGGCTCATCACCAAGCAGGCCGTGCGCGCGGCCGGGCTCTCCCTGCTGCGGGTGCTGCCGCACCACACCGTCTGGGACCTGGGCGCGGGGTGCGGCTCCGTGGCCATCGAGGCCTCGCACCTGGCCAGCCGGGGGCGGGTGGTGGCCGTGGAGCGCCAGCGCCGCCGCGCCAGCATGATCCGCGAGAACGTCCGCCGCTTCGGGGCCTGGGGCGTGGAGGTGGTCCGGGGCGACATGCCCGGGGCCCTGGAGGGGCTGCCCACGCCAGACCGCGTGTTCCTGGGCGGCGGGCTCGGCACGGACGCGGAAAACGCCGAGCACATCCTCGACGTGGCCACCTCGGCCCTCAAGCACGGCGGCAGGCTCGTGGCCCACTGCATCCTCCTGGAGACGCTCCTGCGGGCCAAGACCTACGTGGAGGCCAAGGGCTGGTATTACGGCATCACCCAGATGCAGACCTCCACCTCGGACCGCCTGGCCGGGGACCTGCGCTTCCAGGCCCAGAACCCGGTGTTCATCCTCTGGACGGAGAAGGTCTGATGGCGGACGAAAACCGCGCCCGGGTGACGTTCGTGGGGGCCGGGCCGGGGGACCCCGAGCTGCTGACCATCAAGGGCCAGCGCGCCATAGCCGAGGCGGACCTCGTGCTCTACGCGGGCTCCCTGGTGCCGCCGGAGGTGCTGGCCTGCGCCCGGGAGGGTGCGCGGGTGGTGGACTCCGCCCCGCTGACCCTGGAGCGGACCCATGCGCTCATGGCCGAGGCCGTTCGCGGCGGCGGGCGGGTGGCCCGCGTGCACACGGGCGACCCCGGGCTCTACGGGGCCGTGCGCGAGCAGATGGAACTGCTGGAGCGCGACGGCATCCCCCACGAGACCATCCCGGGGGTCACCGCCTCCTTCGCGGCGGCGGCCCTGGCCTCGCGCGCGTTCACCGTGCCGGGCATCACCCAGACGCTCATCATCACCCGGCTGGCCGGGCGCACGCCCGTGCCCGAGCGGGAGGCGCTGGCTGGCCTCGCGGCCCACGGCGCGGCCATGGCCGGGGATCTTTCGGCGGGCGACCCGGAGGGCGTGCAGGCGGCGCTGCGGGAGGGCGGCATGGA
>JBFWJM010000068.1:0-12567 GCA_050253205.1 Desulfovibrionaceae bacterium | reverse complement strand
GTACGCACCCTCGCGGATGGTGAAGATGACGTGGCCTTCCGGGCGGGTCACGCGGACCAGTTCGTCGAAGGCGCTGGCGCGCACGTGGCCGTAGGTGAAGGTGCCGCAGCAGACCACGGCGTCGTAGGCGTTGTCGGGGATGTCGAGCCTGTTGCCGAGGTCGGCCTGCATGTGTCCGTCGTAGATGCCCTTGCCTCGGGCCTGCTCCAGCATCTCGGCGGAGAAGTCGAGGGCGTCCATCGTGCCGTAGCCGAGGGAGCGCAGCGCCTGGCCCACCAGGCCCGTGCCGCAGCCCGCGTCGAGGATGCGGATGTCCTGACCGGGGGCCACGGCATCGAGCGCCTTGGCCGTGGCCAGGTGCGCCACGTAGCCGCAGGCGTCCACGGTGTCGGCCTCGTAGTCGCAGGCCCAGTCCTTGTAGGCGTCCATGAGTTCATCGGTGTTCTCGGCGGTGTAGACCTTGTCCAGGGTTTTGTTGTCGCTGACCATGGTGTGTTTCTCCTCTGGCTCAAGCGTCGAGCACGCGGTAGGTGCAGAATTTGGCGACGACGCCCTCCTTCACGAGGTAGTCGTGGTCGATCATGGTTTCGAGCTCCCACTTCCGCTCGGCCTCCAGGTCGATCATGCCGGTGCGGTAGTCGTACTCCTGGTACGCGCCGTCGCGGATGGTGAAGGCCACGTAGCCGCCGGGGCGGGTCACGCGGACCAGCTCCTTGAAGGCTTCCGGGCCCACGTGCGCGTAGGTGAAGGTGCCCACGCAGATGGCCGCGTCGTAGCTGTCGTCCTCGATCTCCAGCGGCAGGCTCATGTCGGCCTGGAAGATGTCGCCGTAGACCCGCTTGCTCTTTGCCTGGCCGAGCATGTGCTCGGAGTAGTCCATGGCGTGGATGTTCGCGTAGCCAAGGCGGCTGAGCGCCAGGCCCACAAGCCCGGTGCCGCAGCCCGCGTCGAGCACGCTGGCCTCCCTGGAGTCGAGGTGCTGGTCGAGCATGGCGGCGGCGGCCTCGGGGGCCACGTAGCCCATGCCTTGGACGGTGTCGTGGTCGTAGCGCGGGGCCCACTGGCGGTAGGCGTTGTCGAGCTCTTCCAGGGTTTTCGCCTCGTAGGTGGCGTGCCAGATGTCGAGATCGTTGGTCATGGTTCCTCCTTGGTTATGTTGGACGAACACGTGAACCATTCCGGTCGGGAACAATCCATGCGCCGCAGGGCACAAGTGTCTGTTGTATCGCGCTATGGCGATTTTCGGTGATGCACTGTGCGTTCTACATGGTCCGCACTTTGGCATCTCTGGCTGGAAATACCGGCTTCAAGGACGCGCGATATTTCTCTTGTTCTGAATCGGTATCAGGGACATTCCATCAGGAAAGCCCGTGTTTCCGATGAAGTTGATTGGCACCATAATCAATTATTGCGGATGGTGTCAAATCGTGAGCAGATTATGGAATAAATGGTCTGAATTGCTGCAATGCATGGTGATCCTCGCGCGAGGCGGGGCCGGACGGGGAGGCGGAGGAGGGCGGCGGGCAAGACGTCACGCGATTGTCGCGTCTCGTCTTGTCGTGCCCGTAGGGCCGCGCCCCGTCCTGCCCCACAGGGAGAGGGCAGGACGGCGACGGAGCGCAAAGGCAAGAAGCACCGGAGCGCAGTGCGAGGAGCGCCGAAGCGGGGAGCACCGGGGCGCAGAGCAAGCAACGGCGGGCGCGAGAAGCCCCCCTGGTCAGCGCAGCAGTTCGCAGGCGTCGTCCACGGACCAGCCCTGGTGCACGACCTTGGAGAGCGCGGCCACCAGCCGGGCGGTGTCCTTGTGCTGGAACACGTTGCGCCCCACGGAGAGGCCCGCGCCCCCGGCGGCTATGGAGTCGTGGACCATCTGCACGATGTCGCGGTCGCGGTCCATCTTGGGCCCGCCCGCTATGACCACCGGGATGCAGCACGCCTCGGTGACGCGCTCGAAGCTCTCCGGGTCGCCAGTGTAGTTCACCTTGACGATGTCCGCGCCGAGCTCCGTGCCCACCCGCGCGCAGTGGGCCACCACGGCTGGGTCGTACTCGTTTTCGATCTTGGGCCCACGCGCGTACATCATGGCCAGCACGGGCATGCCCCAGTCGTTGGCGTTGGAGCACAGGGTGCCGAGGTCCGCGAGCATGCGCGGCTCGGTTTCGTCGCCCAGGTTGATGTGCACGCTTACGGCGTCGGCCCCGAGCTTGAGCGCGTCCTCCACGGTGCCCACCAGGGCCTTGGCGTTGGGCGTGGGGGAGAGGGTGGTGGAGGCGGAGAGGTGGATGATCAGCCCCACGTCGCGCCCGCCGCGCCGATGGGAGCAGCGGGGCAGCCCCTTGTGCATGAGGATGGCGTTGGCGCCTCCCTCCACCACGTCGTTGACGGTTCCGCGCAGGTCCACGAGGCCGTAGATGGGCCCCACGGTGACCCCGTGGTCCATGGGCACGATGATGGTCCGGCCATTGTTGCGGTCCACGATGCGTTCCATGCGGATGGCTTTGCCTATAGACATGCTGGTTCTCCTGTGGCTGTGCCCGGAGCCCGGCGAGGACCGCCCATGGCCCGAAAAAAAGGGCCGCAGGCGGTTAGCCTGCGGCCCTTGGGGCGTTCGGTGTATTGTTTTAATCCACGCTTCGCACCCCAAGACCGCAGGCCTTGCTAAAGAAGAAAAAGAAGAAGCTGAAGCCGAAGGTATTGTGGTGCATTGCGTATCCCTACGCCCGGCGGGGGCGGCGTGTCAAGCCTTGCGCACGGCCGCGCACTTCACTTCCACCAGGCCGCCCAGGGGCAGGGCCGAGACCTCGATGGCCGCGCGGGCGGGCTTGTGCGCGGAGAAGAACTCCGCGTAGATGGCGTTGAACTCCTTGAAGCGGCCCATGTCCGTGAGGAAGACCTCCACGGAGAGCACGGTCTCCAGGCTCGCGCCCGAGGCCTCCAGGATGGCGGCGAGGTTGGCCAGGGCCTGGCGCGCCTGGGGCTCGAAGCCCTCCTTGAGGGCCCCGGCCGAGGGGTCGATGCCGAGCTGGCCGGAGACGAACACGAGGGAGTCCGTGCCGCAGGCCTGGGAATAGGGGCCAACGGCTGCGGGGGCCTTGTCGGTGTGGAAGGTCTTGACGGCGGTCATGCGGTGTTCTCCTTGGGTTTGGCCGCGCCCCAGAGCAGGGTGTCCGTCCATTGGGGCGGGAGCCTGCGCGCCGCCTGCACCAGCAGGGCGACGAAGAGCACGGAGTAGCCGAGCCTGCCCCAGAGCAGGCCGGAAAGATGGCCGCCCAGCGTGAGCATGAGCAGCGTGTCCTCGATGACGGAGTGGGTCAGGCCCATGAGCGTCAGGGAGTAGAAGATGTCACGGCGGTCGATGTTGCCGGAGCGGGCCTCGTTGATGATCAGCCCGCCGCCGTAGGAGATGCCCAGCCCGAGGCCGACGACGGTGATGGCCGAGGCGCGCGGGCCGATGCCGATGAGCCGCAGCACGGGGCGCAGCAGCCGATTGAGCAGGGCGATGACGCCGATGGCGTCGAGCAGGCGCATCATGGCCATGAGCGCGGTGACGATGAGAAAGATGGAGAAGAGGTTTTTGGCCTCGCCCAGGGCCCAGGCGAGGAGCGACGAATCCGCCGCCCCGGGGGCGGCGAGCAGCACCCGCGCGGGCTCCTGGAGAGCGCCCGTGGCCGCGTACCCCCGGCTGAGCAGCCAGCCCAGGGCCAGCGCGCCAAAGAGCCGCGAGAACGCCTGGAACGCCACCCGGGGGCCGGACTTGCGGGCGATGGAGAGCTCCACGGGCAGGCCGTGGGCCACCAGGACCATGGTCCCGAGCACCGTGGCCTGGGCCGCCGTGAGCGGGGCGTCCGCGTTGAGCGGCAGGAAGACGATCATGGCCGTGTAGATGTTGTTCACCAGGGCCGTGGCCCAGACGAGGCCCATCTCCGGCGGCAGGCCCACCAGGCGCATGACCGGGCCCAGCGGCCTGGCCAGGGCCTCCACCAGCTCGAAGTGCTGGAGCACCTTCACCAGCACGATGACCGGGATCATGATCTTGAACAGCTCCGCGCAGGTGGCGACCCCCTGGGCGAGCACCTCTCGGGCGGCGCGGGCCAGGGCCCTGGCCCCGCTGGTGATGGTCGTTGCGATGGACATGACGGGCAACCTAGACCCAAAAGGCGCGGATGGGAAGGGGCGGAGAGCGCCGAAGATTCTTGAAGGGCGGGGGGTTTTGTGCCACAAGACGAAAGCGGCCGGGACGCTCCCGGGCCGCCAGGACAAAGGAACCACCATGTCGGACGCAAACACCCAGAGGGTCATCAACACGCTGGTGCGGGGCATCTTCCTCGGCGGAGGGCTGGGGGCCATCGTGGGCTGGACGGGGCTCATGCCCTTCGGCCGTGCGCTGGGCCTGGGCATGCTCTGTGGGGTGGTGGCCTCCCTGACCTTCAAGGACCGCATGGAAAGCCGCAGTGAGCGCAAGCGTGAAGACCGCTGAGCCGCGCCGGAGCCGTTCATGAGCGAATCGGGCATGTCCAGGGGACCCTTCCGGGACATCAACTCCCTGTTTCTCTTCCTGCTGCTCGGGTTCGCGCTGTACCTCGCGTTCATCCTTGCCGCGCCGTTCATCCACACGCTCATCTTCTCCGCCGTGGTCTGCGCGGTGGCGTATCCGCTCTTCGGCTGGATGCACCAGCGCATCCCGCGTCGTTCCGTGGCCGCCTTCGTGACCACCGGGCTCATCAGCGTGCTGATCGTCGTGCCGCTGTTTTTCCTCACCTGGGGGCTGGCCGTGCAGGGCGCGCACTCCGTGAGCGCCATCCACTCCTGGGCCCAGAACCTCGACCTGGACCAGACCCTGGGCGCGCCCTGGGTGGCCGCCACGGTGGACTGGGTGCAGGAGAAGCTGCCCTACGTGAAGCTCACGGAGATGGACCTGCACGAGAAGGTCATCTCCTATTCCCAGGAGCTGGCGCAGTACCTGCTCGGCTTCTCGCGCGACCTGCTCAAGAACCTCGCCGGGCTGCTGGCCAAGTTCCTGCTCATGACCTTCATCGTCTTCTTCTTCCTGCGCGACGGCCAGCGCATGGTCCGGCGCATCAAGGACCTCGCCCCCCTGCGCAAGAAGCACGAGGACGTGCTCATCGAGTCCATGCAGCGGGTCAGCCGGGTGGTTTTCGCGGGGAGCATCCTGGTGGCGGCGCTCCAGGGCGTGGCCGGCGGGGTGGGCTTTTCCATCGTGGGCATCCCGGGGCTCTTCTGGGGCACCATGATGGCCTTCGCCGCGCTTATCCCCGTGGTCGGGGCGTCCATCATCTGGTGGCCCGCGGTGGCCTGGCTGGCGCTCTCGGGCGAGTGGGGCTGGGCGCTGTTCCTGGCGGCGTGGTGCCTGGTCCTGGTGGTGAACATCGACACCTTCCTGCGGCCCATGCTGCTGCGCGGGGCGAGCAAGGTCTCCACCTTCTACATCTTCATGGCCATACTCGGCGGGGTGGCGGCCTTCGGATTCAAGGGCATCCTCTATGGTCCGCTGGTGCTCTCCTTCGTCATGATCATGCTCGACATCTATGCCGAGGAATACAGCACCGAGCTGGATTCCGAAGGCGCAGCGGAATCCTGCGCCGACACAACATCGCGTAACTCCTGATTTCGCCCGGCATTCCTTTTCTTTTTCCCTGGGGGGCCTAAAGTTGCGTCCGAAGTCTGCCGATAAGGCGGGCGTAAGGCGGAAGTTCCGCCGAAGACAGGAGGCCAGGGCCATGATGATCCAGGAACAGAAGATAGAATCGTCCGAGGCGCGCCGTCCGGTCGAGTCCGTCTCCCGGGATTCGGCCGAGGCCACGGCACGTGGAACCGATCGCACGGAGCGCGAACTCGCGCAGGCGGACGGGGCCGAAAGAGCCGAGACCCCCGACCGCGAAACCTTGGAGCGGTTCGCCGCCAAGACCCAGGAACAATTCGCCGACCTCGGCGTGGCGCTCAAGTTCAATGTGGACGACGAAAACGGGTCCGTTCAGGTGGAGGTTCGCGACGCGCAGAGCGACAAGGTCATCCGCAAGATTCCGGCGGACGAGGTGCTGCACCTGGCCAAGTCCATCAAGGAAATGGCGGGCAAGCTCCTCGACAAGCCCATCTAGCACGGATGGCGGGCCGTTTGCGGGCGGCCGGATACGAGAGACGGCAGGGAATCCTCAAGGGGATTCCCTGTTTTTTATGGTGCGTCCGCCGTGTTGTGCCGTTTGGCCCAGCGTTCGGTAATCTCCCTGCGCTGCGCGTCCGTGGGGTCGAGGAACAGCAGCCCCACGCCCATGGGCGATCCCAGGGAGAGCACCGGCCTGCGCCAGCGCACGGCGCAGCGCATGGGCCGCCTCTCGTCCATGGTCATGATGCGCAGGTTGAGGAAGTCGCTCTCGGGCAGGCCGTTGGGCGCGTGCAGGAAGGCCCCGCTGGAGGAGATGTCGAGCAGCACGCCCTCGAAGCTTTCGGCCATGGCCGGGTCTTCCGCCCTGGCCCAGAGATCATCGAGCCGGACGGAGGCGCGCACCTCGGCGCGCAGGGAGGGGCCCTCCGGGGCCATGGTGCAGCCGGTGAGCCGCTCCAGCGGGTCGATGAAGATCGGGGTTTTCCCGTCCGCATCCAGCCGCCAGCGCACCGTGGGCAGGCTCGAAGCCAGGGCGAAGAGGTTGGAGCGTTCCGTGGCGTCGGCCCGCATGACGAGCCGGATGTCGAGCAGCGTGCCGCAGCAGGCCAGGTCGTGGACCAGGGCCTTGTTCAGCAGCCGGAGCGAAGGAAGGTAGATGCCGTGCAGGCCGTGCCGCGTGAGCAGCGGCGAAATGGCCGTGGGCTTGTCGGTGAGCACGATGGCCGTCTTGGCGGACATGCGTTGATCCCCCTCGGAATGATGTTTGCCGTCCCTTCCGCCGTCGCACGAAGCGTTCATGCCCCCGGCATGAGCGGTTCCGGCGCGATCCGGGCGGGCGGGTCCCCCGAGTTTCGGCATACTGCCAATCTTTGGACGCGGCAAGGAGAGATTTTGGGTTCAGATCGAGGATGGTGCACCCCCCGGATGCGCTCCGTGTGGGAAGGTGCTATGCTCCGGGCATGCAACAACGCGAGGACGTGGCGGGCGTGATCCTGGCCGGAGGGTTGGGCAGACGCATGGGCGGCGCGAGCAAGGCGCTGCTCCGTATTGGCGGCGAGCGCATGGTCGACAGGCTGCTCGGCGTGTTGCGCCCGCTGTTTGCCGAGGTCTGCGTTGCCGTGCGCGACCCGGCGGCCTGGAGCGAGCTGGGCCTGCCGCTGGCGCTGGACGTGCTGCCCGAGCGCTGCTCCCTGGCGGGCATCCACGCGGGCCTCGCCTCCGTGCGGGCGGGCAGGGCCTTCTGCGTGGCCGGGGACGTGCCCTTCCTGCGGCCGGGGCTGGTGCGCCTGCTGCTGGAGGAGCTGGACGCCGACCCCGGCGCGGACGTGGTCGTCCCGTGCAAGGAGGACGGTTACCTCGAACCCCTGTGCGCCATCTATTCCAAGGCCTGCCTGCCGCACATCGAGGAGCGGTTGCACCGGGGCGACCGCAAGATCACGAGCTTTTTCCACGAGGTCCACGTGCGGGCGGTTCCGGCCGAACGGCTGCGCGAGGCCGATCCCGAATTTCTTTCCTTCCAGAACACCAACACCCCCGAGGAGCTGGAGCTGGCCCGCAGCCTCCTCGGCCAGGGGGCGCCGTGAGCCGTGCACCACGAAAATCCGGCAGGGCCGGAGTCCGCCTGAACAGGGCCGGGGCCGTTCGGCTGCTGCTGGAGCGGGCCGAGCCGCCTGCGGCCGTCTCCTGTGCGCCGGAGGAGGCCCTGGGGCTCGTTCTGGCGGAGGCGGCGAGCGCCGAGTGCGACGTGCCGGAGTTCGCCGTCTCCCTGCGGGATGGCTATGCCCTTCGCGCCGCAGACATTGCCGGGGCCTGCCCGGAGCGGCCCGTGCGGCTGCCCGTGGGCGGGCGGCTCACCGCCGAGAGCCTGCCGGGAATGGAGCTGCCCCGTGGCGGGGCGGTCCGCGTGCTCACGGGCGGGCCCGTGCCCCCGGGGGCGAACGTGGTGGTTGCCGAGGAACACGTATCGCTGGAAGAGGGGGCGGTGGCGTTCACCGCTTGCGCCCCGGAGAGGGGCAACGTGCTCGGACGCGGGGCGGACCTGCCCTCGGGCATGGTGCTCGGCGGTGCAGGAGAGGAGATCGACCCGGGGCTGGCGGCCGTGCTCGTGCGGGCGCGCGTGCGGCGGGTGGCGGTGCTGCCCCGTCCGTGCTGCGCGGTGTTCGGGCTGGGCAGCGAGCTTTCCGATCCCTATGCCGGGCGCGCTGCCGCAGCGGTGGAATCGGGGCGCATGCCCGGGGACAACCTGGTCCAGATGACCGGGCTGCTGACCCGGGCTGGGGGGCGGGTGGTCTCCCGGGGCGTGTTGCCGGACGATGCAGGGGCAATCGCCGCCGCGCTTGCGGAGCTGTTCCCGGGCGGCGCGGGGCCGTCCCTGGTGCTGACCAGCGGGGGCACGGGCCGCAGCGAGCGCGATCTGGCCCGGCGGGCAGCGCTGCGGGCCGGGTTCGAGCTGCTCTTCGACGGCGTGGAGGTGCGCCCGGGGTTCGGCATGTTCGCCGCAGTGCGCTCCGTGGAGGGAAGAGCGAGCCTGCTGCTCGGGGTGCCGGGCCCGCCGGGGGCGGTGTTCGGCTGTTTGCATGCCGTGCTGCCCCCGCTGCTGCGGGCGTTGCGCGGCCTTGCGCAGGAGCCTCCGGAGCGCGTGCGGCTGGAGGCCCCGCTGGCATCGCGGTTCGACTGCGAGTGGCTCGTGCCCTGCATGCTGCGCCGGGCCCCGGACGGACTCCTGGCCACGCCCCTGGAGCAGGGCTCCCCCCTGGCCGCGCTGGCCCGGGCGCGCGGAGTGGTGGCCGTGCCGCCGGGGGCTGCCCTGCGGGCCGGGGACGAAGCCGAGCTTTTGCGTTTTTGCTCTTGATTCCACAATGCAGCCACGGCAGGCACCCTGGCGGGCCAACCCGGGAGCGGCCGTTTCCGGCCGGACTTGGTGCCAGATCCTGAAATGTTATTATTTTCATAACACGCTGATTTAATATAATTTTCAGTCATTTAATTATGTTATACGTGGCATAATTAAGGAATTTCAATGAGATAAGCCTACGGGGCACAAGGAAAACCTGGATTTGGTGTCAAATCGTTGCTAAGTGTGGAGGCATGGGCACGGGCGGGGAAGGCGGACAGTCTGGAGCAAAGGCCACGAGGTTGCCCAATGTCCATGTACCATGATCCGAATCCCTGCGCGGGGCAGGCCGAGATGCCCGGCCCGGGCGCAAGCGTTCCGCCCTTGGGGGCACCCTGGGCAGGGGGCGGTCCGTGCGCCGCCGGCCAGGGCGGCTCCGCCGAAGCCCTGGAGCGCGACGAGCAAGCCGCGCGGCGGCACCTGCTTTCGCGCGTCTGGCCCACGGGTGAGCCGGAGTGCCCGCGCTGCCGCCATACGCGCATCTACACCCTGGCGGGAGGGCGGCTGCGTTGTTCCAACTGTAGATACACGTTCCAGCCCTTCTCTGGCCGCTGGCTGAACAACGGCGCGCTGACCAGCTCGCAGTGGATCCGCCTGACGCGCATGTTCGTGGAGGAGCGCAGCCCGCACCACATCAAGGATGTGCTCGGCCTCTCCTACAACACGGTCTACAAGGGGTTGACGTCCCTGCGCTTCGCCATCCTGGCCCATGCATCGGACGCACGCCAGCTGCTTTCTCCCGCCACGGGCCTCGACTCCTACCTCAAGGGCGCGCGCCTCACGGGAACGCCAGCCAACCTGCGCATGGACAGCATCCCGGTCTACGGCGTGCTGCGCCGGGGCGACATGGTCTTCATCGACCTGCTGCCCGGCTTCCAGGCGGAGACCATCTTCCACTTCCACATGAGCTTCCACCTCAAGGTGGAGCGGGCGGGAAACCTCGTCTACACCGACCGCTACCGCGACTACGACGCCATGGTCCTGTGCGGCAACGATTCGCTGCCCTACGGCGTTTTGCGGCGTAGCGAGGGGCGGCCTTACGTGGACGAGCACGAAGACGCCTTCTGGACGGACGCCATGCGGCGGCTCAAGCGCTTCCGGGGCATCTCCTGCCAGCGCTTCCCGCTGTACCTCAAGGAGTTGGAGTTCCGCTTCAACACCCGCAGCGCGGACCGTGTGTCCCTGCTGCTGGGGTACCTCTGCGACCTGGTGCCGGAACTGGACGAGAGCGACGCCCTCGGCTGCTGATTCTCCCGCTCGTCTCCCGGAGCCTACTGGCCTTCCGTAGAGAGGGAGGCCAGCTTGGTGATGCCCACCATGGCGAACACCGACTCGAAGTTGGAGGAGAGCCCGGAGAGGACGGCCTCCATGCCCTGGTTGCGACATTGGAGCAGCTCGTCGGCCAGGGCCGTGATGCCCGCACCGTTGATGGACGTGCTGCCCTGGAAGACCACGCGCAGCGAGCCGGAACCGGACGCCCGGGCCTTGGCAAAGGCCTCGCGCAGCGTCGGCACCGTGAGGGCCGAGACGTTGCCCCGGATGTCCACCCGCGCCACGCCGTCCTCCATGCTGGCGATGACCTGGCTTTCCATGCGCTCGGAGATGGCCAGCCGCTCCTCGGCCCGGGCAAGGGCCTTTTTCAGGGCCGCGCGGTTCACGGGCTTGTTGATGAAATCCGTGGCGTCGAGGTTCAGGGACTGGACCGCGAGGTCGAGGTCGCCGTGGCCGGTGATGACCACCACCTCCGCGTGGGGGTTCAGGCGCTTGATGTTCTTGAGCACCTCGATGCCGTCCATGATGGGCATCTTGATGTCCGTGAGGATGATCTCCGGCCGCTCCCGGGTGAAGACCTCCAGGCCCTCCTGTCCGTCTCCTGCGGTGAGGATGTCGTAGCCCATGGCGTCGAGCAGCAGGCGGAAGAGCTTGAGCGTGGGTTTTTCGTCGTCGATGACCAGTATCTTTCTGTGGCGGCGGTTCATTCGCTGCTCCTCATGCTGCGGGGAATTCAAGCCGGAAGGTGGTGCCCTCGCCCTCGCGGCTCTCGATGCGGATTTCCCCGCCATAGTCCTTCACGATGCCGTAGGTGATGGCCAGGCCAAGGCCCATGCCCTGGCCGGTTTCCTTGGTGGTGAAGAAGGGTTCGAAAATCTTGTGCTGCACGTCCGTGGGGATGCCGCAGCCCGAGTCCTCCACGGTGGCGAAAACGCGCCCCGCGGCGAATCCGGTGGCTATGGAAATGGTCCGACGGCATTTCGGGCCGAGTTTTCGGCAGTTCTCGTTGATGGCGTCGCGGGCGTTGGAGATGAGGTTGAAGAAAATCTGCTGGAGCCGGTTGGAGTGCGCGTGGATGACGGGCAGCTCCTCGGCGAGGTCGAGCTGGAAGCGGATGTTCTCCAGCTCGAACTGGCGGCGCAGGATGGAGAGCACCGCGCCCACGGGCTCGTCGAGCCGGACCTTTTCCGTAATGATTTCCGACTGCCGCCCGAAGGCCCGCAGGGTGTTGATGATCTCCGATGCGCGGTCCACCTGCAGGCCCATCTCCTCCAGTACCTCCAACTGCTGCTCGGGGGGGATGTCCAGGCCGTCCGAGACCATGCGCAGATATTCCGTGCCCATCTTGATGGCGTTCAGCGGCTGGTTCAGCTCGTGGGCCACCCCGGCGCTCATCTCGCCCAGGGTCTTCATCTTGGAGGCCTGGATGAGCTGGGCGTCCTTCTCGATCATCTCGGTGATGTCCGTGGCGGCGATGATGATGGCCGGGCGGGAGCGGTAGGAGATGGGGCAGGCGTGCATGTTCACGTAGAACGGCTCGCCGTCCTTGCGCACGTGGATGACCTTGGGGCGATACACGCAGCCGGAGTCCGAATCCTCGCGGAAATGGGCCGCCAGGTCGTCGCCGCCCTCGGCGGCGAGCCTGGAGAAGGGCATCCCGGCCAGTTCGCCCCGGTCGTAGCCGTAGAGTTCCTCGGCTCGGGGGTTGGCGTCGAGGATGGTGCCCAGGTCCGTGTCGATGACGAACACGGGATCGGGCCCGGAGTCGAACAGGGAGCGGTATTTCTCCTCGGACTCGCGCAGCCGGTGGCGATAGAGCCGGATGGACCAGATCATGGACCGGAACGAGTTGCGCAGTTGGAGCACCTCGTCGCCAGGGGCGTTGTCGTAGAAGGCGCAGCGTGCGCAGGTGCGGTGGGCGGCCTCGCCCGCGTGGTCTTCCTCGCGCGACTGGTCCAGGTGCCAGCAGGGCAGGTCTGTGTTGTTGAAGGCCGGACATTCCTTGGCGTTCCAGTCTCCGGAGGCGTCGGCCAGGGCGATGTCGAAGTTGCCCCGGCTGATCTCGTCCGCCAGGCGGGTCAGGTCGCTCACCGGGCGGGTGATGCGTCTCGTGAGCTGGCTGGAGAGCAGCAGGGTGATGACGATGACCCCGGAGATGAACCCCAGGAAGGCGAAGCGCAGCTTGCTGATGAGGCTGTCGATGTGGTCCTTGGAGAGGCCCACGTGCACGGTGCCGATGCGGTAGAGGCCCTCGCGCACGGGCACGGCGATGTCGTAGACC
>JBFWJM010000067.1:0-12655 GCA_050253205.1 Desulfovibrionaceae bacterium | reverse complement strand
GGGGCGGACGAGTAACCCTCACCCATCCATTATGAAAGACGAAGGGGCGGCCACATGGCCGCCCCTTCATTGTTGCGCCTGCGCGCCTTCAACCGCCGAGCCCGGCGGCGAGCAGCAGGCACGAGGCCGCCGCACCCAGCGCGCTGCGCACCGCGTGCAGCCGACCCCAGCGGACCAACAGCATGCGGGTGGAATCCGCCTCCCGGTCGAGGTCCGGGGCCTTGAGCCGATTGTTGGTGGACATGATGCAGGCAAAGGTGAAGGGCACCACGGAGAATATCAGCACCCCGCCGACAAGCCAGGGCGCGCCGCCCCCCGAGAGATACGCCCCCAGGGCGGAGGCGGCGGCCACCCAGGCCAGGGAAGCCTGCATCACCGACGCCCGGGCATAGCTCGGCGGGAACACCGTGGCCGCTACCGCCGTGCCCGCGCTCATCCGGGCCGGGTGTTCGGCCACGTTGATGTACACCGCAGCCCCCGTGAACAATATGCAGGCCAGGATGGCGACGAATTCAAAAACGATCATGGGAGCCTCCCGGTTGGCATTGTCGTGCCCGTCAGTAAAAATAACCTCTGCAAGTCCTTTGTCCAGGACCGCCCACGACGTCCAAGGTATCCTTGCCCCAACCGGGCAAATCCTATACCCTCGCGCGACTTCAAGCGAACAAGGCGCGCAAACCATGCTCAGAACCATCCTTTTTTATATCTTCGTCCTGCCCTTCACCATGTATTACGTGCTGCTGATGGACCTCATGTCCTACGGCCGCAACTCCCAGGCCTGGGGCGAGAAGCTCGGCCCGGGATGGTCCAAGTGGATTCTCCGCACTGCGGGCATCAAGGTGGAGACGGACTTCTCGGCGCTGGACCCCAAGGGCCACTACGTGTTCATGGCCAACCACAGCTCCAACATGGACATCTCCGTGGTCTACTACCACATCGGTAAGCGCTACCCCATCCGCTTCGTGGCCAAGCAGTCCCTCTGGAAGGTGCCGTTCTTCGGCCGCTGCATGGAGGGCGCGGGGCACATCCCCATCGACCGCTCCAACCGCCGCGCGGGCATGAAGAGCGTGGAGGAGGCGGTGAAGACCGCGCAGGGCGGCATCTGCCCGGTGATCTTTCCGGAAGGGACCCGCGCGCAGGACCGCTCCCGGCTTCAGGAGTTCAAGATCGGCGGCATCGTCCTGGCGCTCAAGTGCGGGCTGCCCGTGGCCCCGCTGATCATCGACGGCATGGGCGACACCCTGCCCAAGGGCTCGCTCCGGCTGCACGGCGACCGTAAAGTTCGCATCAGGGCCCTTGAACCAATCGACCCGGCCGGGTATACCTTGAAGGATAGGGAACGATTCAAGCAGGAGCTCTACGACAGGATGAACGCGGAATACGTGAAGATGCGGGCGGAACGGATATGAGTGCGCTGACCATCCACCCCCTGGGCGGCCTCGGCGAGATCGGCATGAACTGCATGCTGCTGAAGACCGACACCTCCATGGTGGTGGTGGACTGCGGCCTGATGTTTCCGGAGGACTACCTCTACGGCGTGGACATCGCCATCCCGGACTTCTCGCCCATCCTGGAGGACAAGCGCAAGCTCAAGGGCATTGTCCTGACGCACGGGCACGAGGACCACATCGGCGCGCTGCCCTGGCTCATGCCGTTCATCGACTGCCCGGTCTACGGCTCGCCCTTCACCCTCGGCCTGGTGGAGCACAAGCTGGCCGAGCGGGGCCTGGCGCGGCACTCGGAGCTCCGGCCCGTGGAGGCGCGCCAGCGCGTGGAGCTGGGCGACCTGGCCTTCAATTTCTTCGCCGCCTGCCACTCCATCGTGGACGGCTTCGCCCTGGGCATCGAGACCCCGGCCGGGCGCGTGGTCCATTCCGGCGACTTCAAGATCGACCGCAACCCCATGGACGGCATCTTCACGGACATGGAGGGCATCCGCGAGTTCTCCCGCCCGGGGGTGGAGCTGCTGTTTTCCGATTCCACCAACGTGGAGCGCCCGGGCTTCTCGCTTACCGAGCGGGAGATCAAGGCCGGGCTGCGCGAGGTCATCGGCCAGGCCAAGGCGAGAGTGCTGGTGACGCTCTTTTCCTCGCACATCCAGCGCATCCAGGAGGTCTTCGACCTGGCCGAGAGCTTCGGCCGCAAGGTCGGCGTCTCCGGCAAGTCGCTCATCCGCAACATCGAGCTCGCCGTGGAGCACGGCCACCTGCGCATCCCGCGCAATACGTGGAGCTCCCTGGAGGAGCTGGCCGAGCTGCCCGGCGACCAGGTGATCCTGCTCGTCACCGGCTCGCAGGGCGAGCCCCTGGCCGCGCTCTCGCGCATGAGCCAGAGCGACCACCGCCAGCTCTCCATCCACGAGAGCGACACGGTGATCATGTCGTCCCGGTTCATCCCCGGCAACGTCCAGGCCATCACCAAGGTCATCAACAACCTCTACCGCCTGGGCGCGGAGGTCATCTACGGCCAGGCCTCGGACATCCACGCCTCGGGCCACGCCTACCGCGACGAGCTGCGGCTCATGTTCGAGACCGTGCGCCCGCGCCACTTCATCCCCGTGCACGGCGAATACCGCCACCTGGTGAAGCACAGCCAGCTCGCCGTGGAGACCGGGGTGGCGCAGGAGCGCGCCCTGGTCATCGAGGACGGTACGCCCGTGACCTTCTCGCGCGGCCGGGCCGTGCTGGAGGAGCCCTGGGGCGGCGACAAGGTGCTCGTGGACGGCAAGGGCGTGGGCGACGTGGGCCAGACCGTGCTCAAGGACCGCGCCCTGCTGGCCAGCGAGGGCCTCGTCATCGTGCTCATCGTGGTGGACGAAACCACGGGCGAGATCGCCATCGGCCCGGACATCATCTCCAAGGGCTTCGTCTTCGAGCAGCATTACAGCCACCTCCTGGAAGACGCCCGCTGCATGCTGCTCGACGTGTACGAGGACATACAGCCCGGCAACGTGAAGAAGCTCAAGGAGCGCGTGCGCTCCACCCTGCGCAAGTTCTTCCGCAAGGTGCTGGAGCGCGACCCCGTGGTGGTTCCGCTGGTCATCACCATCTAGCGCCATCCTGCCCGGATCGCGGCCGCTTCGGCCTCACTGGACATCGCCCGGCTCGCCGGGCCGCTGGCCGTTCTTCCGAGCCCATTCCACCGCCCACTCTTCCGGCCGTCCCGCCACCAGCTCCACCGTTCCAGCGGCGGAACGCTTTGAGGCGAGCAACCCATTGCCTGCGGCCCTGGATGGTTGCCGGAGCCTCCGAGTTTGACCGGACCCGCCACGCCGGTCCCAGCTTCAGCCAGGCACGAGGAAGGCGGGGTTTTTCCCTGACTGGTCCCGGACCGCCCTGTCCTTCCGACCCGCATGGCCCCCAGGCCGCTCCCCTCACGGGGCAGCTTTGCCACGGGGCCAATGTCCCGCACCATGATCCGCCCGTGTTGCATCCCAGGCGGTTGCGCACTCTGCAAGCATCACCTCTCGCCTTGCCGCGCTGCCGTGTCTCCACCCACTCCTTTGACGATCTCCACACCGGAGAACTCCTCGGCTACCAAATTCCTCGCCGCATTCCCCGTCCCTTCCCCGCCTGGCCGGCCTGATCGGGCTGCTCGGGCTGATCGGGCTGGCCGGAACCTTGCCATCGCCGCTGCCTGTCCCCCTCCCTCGGCTGCCTTGAAACAATTTTCTCTCGCTTGTTGACAACATGAATAAAAGTTCATATTCATATTTCAACGTCGATCCAAACATCAATGGAGGAACCCGTGCAAAACCGGAAGCAACCCACCCCCGACAATGGCCCCAAGGAACCGAACATCCGAACCGGCGGCCAGGATGTTTGCCACTGGAGCGCGCAGGGCTCCTTCACCGGGCCCCTGCGCGCACTGCTTCATCCGCCCGCCCGTCTGCTCGGGAGCTGGGTCCGCCCGGGCATGACCGCCCTGGACCTGGGCTGCGGGCTGGGGCACTTTTCCCTGGGCATGGCCCGGCTGGTGGGGGCGGGGGGCCGGGTGGCGGCGGTGGACCTCCAGCAGGGCGCGCTGGACGAGGTGGCGCGTCGTGCGGAGCGCGCGGGGCTGGCGGGCGTGGTGCGCACGCACCGTTGCGAGGCCGGAACACTGGGGGAACTGCCCCGGGCGGATTTCGCCCTGGCGTTCTGGATGGTCCACGAGACCCCGGACGTGGGTGCGTTCTTCCGGCAGGTGGCCGCCCTGCTCCATCCGGGCGGGCGGCTGCTCTTTGCGGAGCCGCCGCTGCACGTCTCTCGCGGAACCTTCGAGGAGGAGGTCCGCCTGGCGCAAGGGGCCGGGCTCACCCTGGAGGCGCGCCCCAGGATGGCCCTGTGCCGCACGGCCCTGCTCCGGCTTGATGGGCAGGTCGGCGAGAGGATCGAGGAGGATTGAGGGGGTGCTGGACGGACAGGCCGAAGAGTCGGAACGGGTTGCGCGGGCCCCGGGATGACGCTATGCAACCGGGTATGGCAGAACAACAGGGCACGGTCCGCACGCCGCAGCAGCGGCGCAGCAGGGAGAAGAAGCGGCGCATGGTCGAGGCTGCGGCCGAGCTCTTCGCCGAGCGCGGCTACTCCCGGACCACCTCCAAGGACATCGCCCTGCACGCGGGCGTTTCCGTGGGCACGTTCTACAGCTACTTCAAGAACAAGCGCGAGCTGCTCGTGGAGGTGGCGGCGCTGCACAACGAGGAGCTGGAGCACACCGTGCGGGAGCACATGACCAAGGCCCTGGACGGCACGGGCCGCGAGCTCACCCGCGGCATTGTCCTGGCCTCCCACGCAGCGCACAACCTCTCCCCGGAGTTCCACCGCGAGGCCGTGGCCCTCGGGCTCACGGATGCGCGCATGCGCCGCCTGCGCGAGCGTTCCGACGCGGTCTGGCTGGAGATGACCCGGCGGTTTCTCCAGTCGCATGCCGCGCGGCTGCGCGTGGCCGACCTGGACGCCGCCGCCAGGGTGGTCACCTGCACGGTGGAGGGCGTGGTGCATGGGCTCGTCTTCGGCGGCGAGCAGGACGACGCGCCGCGCATCCTGGAGGAACTGGCCGACGAACTGGCCCGCTATCTCTTCACGGACCCCGACGCCGCGCCCTAGGCGGCCGGGCGCACTGCCGGGCGCGTTTATTTCACCCTTGCAGGGTTGCCAAGCGCATTCGTTTCCGCTATTAACCCCCGGACTCAAATTCACACGTCCCGCGCCAACATACACTGGGTGCGCCCTGACGTCAGGGTGTGCATCAAGGACCGGGACGGAGGAAAAACCCAGGAGGAATCATGTCTTACGCTACCATGAAGGAGATGCTGGAGACCGGCGTCCACTTCGGCCACCAGACCCGCCGCTGGAACCCCAAGATGCGCCCCTACATCTTCGGCGCGCGCAACGGCATCCACATCATCGACCTGCAGCAGACCGTGAAGATGTTCGCCACCGCGTACGACTTCATCGGCGATGTCTGCGCCAAGGGCGGCAAGGTGCTCTTCGTGGGCACCAAGCGCCAGGCCCAGGAGGCCGTCAAGACCGAGGCCGAGCGCGCCGGGCAGTATTTCGTCACCCACCGCTGGATGGGCGGCATGCTGACCAACTTCCAGACCATCAAGGGCTCCATCGACCGCCTGAAGAACATCGAGCAGATGTTCGAGGACGGCACCATCAACAAGTTCCCCAAGCGCGAGATAGTCGGCATGGGCCGCGAGGTCGTGAAGCTGAACAACGCGCTCGGCGGCATCAAGGACATGGCCGAGCAGCCCTCCGCCGCCTTCGTGGTGGACCCCAAGCGCGAGCACATCGCCATCTGCGAATGCCGCAAGCTGGGCATCCCCGTCGTGGCCGTGGTGGACACCAACTGCGACCCCGACTTGGTGGACTACATCATCCCCGGCAACGATGACGCCATCCGCGCCATCAAGCTCTTCGCCCAGCACATCGCCGACGCCTGCATCGAGGGCGCGGCCCGGCTGAAGGAGGGCGACCCCGTGAAGGCCCAGGAGGAGAAGGCCGCCCGCGAGGCCAAGGCCGCTCCCAGGCAGGAGGCCGCGCCTGCCGCGCCTGCCGCCGCGCCTGCCGCCGAGGAAGCCCCCGCCAAGGACGAAGCGTAAACAGAAGATCAGCAATTCCCCCAAAAGGAGAATCGAATGTCCATTTCCGCTGCTCAAGTGAAAGCCCTGCGCGAGAAAACCGGCGCGGGCATGATGGATTGCAAGAAAGTGCTGGTGGAGGCCGGCGGCGACGAGGAGAAGGCCATCACCCTGCTGCGCGAGCGCGGCATGGCCAAGGCCGAGAAGAAGGCCGGCCGCGCCACGAGCGAAGGCACCATCGGCGTGAAGATCGACGGCACCAAGGCCGTCATGGTCGAGCTCAAGTGCGAGACCGACTTCGCCGCCAAGAACGAAGAGTTCCAGGCCTTTGCCGCCAACGTGGCCGAAAAGGCCCTGGCCGGGGGCTACACCTCCGCCGAGGAGCTCCCCGCCGAGCTCACCGACCTCACCGACCTGGTCACCAAGATCGGCGAGAACATGGGCGTGGGCCGCGTGATGCCCCTCGCCGTGGAGAGCGGCATCATCGGCTCCTACGTGCACTCCAACGGCAAGATCGGCGTGCTCGTGGCCCTTGCGGGCTCCACCGACGCGGACCTGGCCAAGGACATCGCCATGCAGGTGGCCGCCACCAACCCCCTGTGCGTGAGCCCCGATCAGGTTCCCGAAGACCTGAAGGAAAAGGAAATGGCCATCTACAAGAAGCAGGCCATGGACGAGGGCAAGCCGGAGGCCATCGCCGAGAAGATCATCCTCGGGCGCATCTCCAAGTACTACAAGGAAGTCTGCCTGCTGGAGCAGCCCTTCATCAAAGAGGACAAGAAGGCCATCAAGGACCTCCTCGGAAAGGGCGTCAGCATAGCCGGGTTCGCCCGGTTGGCCCTCGGCGAAGACGCCGGGGAATAAGACCGGAACAACGGGCCTTCGGGCCCGTTTTTTTTACCCGCGCACGGCGCGGAGCAGGCGAATCCGCTTTAGGGTTTGCCTTTCTTCCCAAGCAGTATTAGTGACCCCCAAGGAGGTTTACGCAGGTGAAGTACAGGCGCGTGCTCATCAAGCTCAGCGGCGAGGCCCTGGCCGGAGAACAGCAGTTCGGCATCGAACCCGCAGCCACGGAACAGTTCTGCAAGGAAATTGCCGAAGTGGCCGCTAGCGGCCTGCAGGTGGCCCTGGTCATCGGCGGGGGGAACATCTTCCGCGGCATGGCCGCCTCGGCCAAGGGCATGGACCGCGCCCAGGCGGACTACATGGGCATGCTCGCCACGGTGATGAACGCGCTCGCCGTGCAGGACGCCCTGGAAAAGCTCGGCTGCCAGACGCGCGTCATGACCGCCTTCGACATGAAGGAGGTCGCCGAGCCCTACATCCGCCGCAGGGCCATCCGCCACCTGGAAAAGGGCCGCGTGGTCATCTGCGCGGCGGGCACGGGCAACCCCTACTTCACCACCGACACCGCAGCCGCCCTGCGGGCCATGGAGCTCAAGGCCGAGGCCATCTTCAAGGCCACCAAGGTGGACGGCGTGTACGACTGCGACCCCATGACCAACCCCGATGCCGTGAAGTACGACACCGTGACCTTCCTGGAGGTGCTCCAGCAGCGCCTGCGGGTCATGGACTCCACGGCCATCTCCATGGCCAGGGACAACAACCTGCCCATCGTGGTCTTCAACCTCTTCACCGAAGGCAACATCGCCCGCGTCTTGAACGGCGAACAGATCGGAACCATCGTCGCAGGAGGAGAATGACAATGAAAACGCTCATCAAGGACGGAACCAAACGCATGGACGGCGCGCTTTCCAGCCTGGAGCGCGACTTCGGCAAGCTGCGCACCGGCCGCGCCTCCACCTCCCTCGTGGAAACCCTTGAGGTGGACTACTACGGCACCGCCACCCCCCTGAACCAGATCGCCTCCCTCTCCGTGCCCGACTCGCGCACCATCTCCATCCAGCCGTGGGACAAGGGCGCCTTCCAGCTCATCGAGAAGGCCATCATGGCCTCGGACCTGGGGCTCACCCCGGTGAACGACGGCAAGATCGTGCGCATCTCCATCCCGCCGCTCACCGAGGAACGCCGCAAGGACCTGGTGAAGGTGGCCAAGAAGTACACCGAGGATGCCAAGGTCGCCCTGCGCAACGTGCGCCGCGACATGAACGAGCAGCTCAAGAAGATGCAGAAGGACAAGGAAATCACCGAGGACGACCTGCGCAAGGGCCAGGACGACGTGCAGAAGCTCACGGACGACTACGTGAAGCTCGCCGACGAGGCCCTGGTCGAGAAGGAAAAGGAAATCCTCGAAATCTGAACCGGTTCCGGTGCCGCCCGCGCGGCGGCATCGGTTTCCCTTCTCCACGGGCGGGCTTCGGCCCGCCCCGTCTTTCCCCCGAGGCCCGCATGACCGACCCCACCACCGCCCCCGCCAAGGCCAACGGCACGGCCGCCCCTGCGGCGCACATCGCCATCATCATGGACGGCAACGGCCGCTGGGCCAAGGCCCGGGGCCTGGCCCGCACCGAGGGCCACAAGGCGGGCACCGAGGCCGCGCTGAACATCGTCACCCGCTGCCGGGAGCTCGGCGTCGGCCACCTGACCCTCTACACCTTCTCCACCGAGAACTGGAGCCGCCCGGAGGAGGAGAAGAAGGTGCTCTTCGACCTGCTCGTCTCCTTCCTCACCCGCGAGGTGCCCACCCTGGTCAGAAACGACGTGCAGCTGCGCATCCTGGGCGACATGGACGCCTTCCCCTTTACCGTGCGCCAAGTGCTCAAGATGGCCCTCTCCAAGACCCGGGACTGCCGGAGCATGATCCTCAACCTGGCGCTGAACTACGGCGGCCGCGACGAGATCGTCCGGGCCGTGCGGCGCATCGCCACCAGGGGGCTCTCCCCGGCGCAGATCGACGCCGAGGCCGTGGCCGATGAGCTCTACACCGTGGGCCAGCCCGATCCCGACCTGCTCATCCGCACCTCGGGCGAGCAGCGCCTCTCCAACTACCTGCTCTGGCAGTGCGCGTATTCGGAATTCTACTTCACCAATGTGCCCTGGCCCGACTTCACCCCCGAGGAGCTGGACAAGGCCCTGGCGGACTACGCCTCGCGCCAGCGGCGCTTCGGCAAGACGGGCGAGCAGATGGGCGGCTAGACGCCCGAGCTTACTTGTCCACCTCTTCCGGGCCGAAAATGTCCGCGATGTACTCCTTGTGCACACCCTGGTCCAGGAAGAGCTGGAACACGTCGCCGTCGATGTGCCCGTCTTTGACCATGAACCCGAGGATCTTCACGGCCTGCGAGAGGGGCATGGGCTTCTTGTAGGGGCGGTCGCGCGCGGTGAGGGCCTCGAAGATGTCCGCCACCGCGAGGATGCGCGCCTGGAGCGCGAGCTGCTCCGCCCCGAGCCCGTCGGGGTAGCCCGTGCCGTCGAGCTTCTCGTGGTGCCGCCCGGCGTAGTTGGGCACGTTGCGCAGCCGCTTGGGAAACGGCAGCTCCGCCAGCATCCTGTTGGTGACCACGGCGTGGTTCTCGATGCTCTTGCGCTCCCCGGCGTTGAGCGTGCCCTTGCGGATGCACAGGTTTTCCACCTCCTCCTTCTCCAGGAAGGGCAGCGTCTCGCCGTTCCTTTCGTAGGTCCGGGAGGCGATGGTCCGCAGGCGCACCACGCGCTCGTCGCTCATGAACTCGCCCGGCGAGTTGCAGGAGATGACGAAGTCGCGCTCCTCCAGGAAGCGCTCGTGCCACTTGGCGTACTCCTCGGTGAGCGCGCGCATCTCCTCGCGGCTCGCCCCGCCGGAGGCCATTTCCACCAGCCGTTCCAGGTGCTCGTTGCGCTTGAGCTGCTCGATGAGGTCGAACCGCGCCCGGACAAGCTCCACGCGGTCGAAAATGGTCTCCAGCTTGGTGGATTTGTCCACCACGTACTCCGGGGTGACGATCTTGCCCACGTCGTGCATCCAGGCGGAGAGCTTCAGCTCCTCCAGTTCGTCCTCGCTGAAGTGGACCCCCGCGAAGGGCCCCTCGCTCGCCTCGTTCATCTTCCCGGCGATGCGCATGGTCACGTCCACCACGCGCTGGATGTGGCCCCCGGTGTAGGGGCTCTTGGCGTCGATGGCCGTGGCGATGGCCTGGATGAAGGCGTAGAGGAAGTTGGTCAGGTCCTGAATGAGCTGGGTGTTGGTCAGGGCCACGGCCGCCTGGGAGGCGAGCGCGCCCACGGCCTCCAGCTGGTCGTCCACGAAGGGCCGGGCCTCCCCCGTTTCCGGGTCCAGGGAGTTGAGTAGCTGGAGCACGCCGATGGTGTCGTCCTCGTGGTTGCGCAGGGGCAGCACCACCATGGAGCGGGAGCGGTAGCCCGTGGTGGCGTCGTATTTTCGCGGGCCGGAGAAGTCGAACCCCTCGGCCTCGTACACGTCGTCGATGTTCACGGCTTCGCCCGTGTGGGCCACGTGTGCGGAAACGTTGGAGTGGTTGGCCGTGCCGTCCTGGTGGTAGAGGCTCACGGGCGGCAGGGTGATCTCCCCGCCCGTGGCCCCGCCGAGGCGCACGCCCATGGAGTCGTTCTGGAGGATGACGAAATTGAGAAACCGATGGCCGTGGTCCGCTATGTAGAGCGTGCCCGCATCCGCGTGGGTGATGCGCCGGGCCTCCTCCACCACCATCTCGAAGAGGCGGCCCCTGTCGCGCTCGCCGGAGAGGGCAAGGCCGATGTTGACGAGCCGTTCCGTGCGCCGGGCAAGCTCCCGGGCAAAGTCGCAGGCCTCTTCAATGGACGCGAAATCGTCCGGCGATATGTCGACCTTCTCGTCCATCGCCCGAAATGCGGGCGTCAGTACGTTGTCCTGATCCACGTTGCGCTCTCCCTTTCCGTGTCTGCCCCCAGGGAATATACTTCCTACAGTGTTCGCATCTGCAAGTCCATACGGCCCGAACATGCCGCATACGTTGTTCCAGGCAGGTTGCCCCGCGCCCCGGAATCGTTTAAGCAGTCTTCGATCAGGGGGAAACATGGCCGAACAAAAGGGAAACGAACCCTTTCAAGGATCATCCATGCAGCTTTCCGCGCACTCCAAACGCCTGCTCACCGCCTGCGTGACGCTGCTCGCCCCGGCGAGCGCCGTGCTCTTCGGCGGCTGGGTCCTGTTCGCCATTCTGGCGGCCTTCTGCGCCCTGTCGTTGTGGGAGTTCTACACCCTGTTCTGGCCTACCGGGAAGAGGACGCAGACCAAGGCCGCGGGCGCGCTGCTCGGCCTGGGCATCCTGCTGGCCTTGAGCCTGGGCAGCACCACCTGGGCGCTGCTGGCGCTGCTTGCGGCCTTCTGGGGGGGCAACCTCGCCTTCCTGGCGGACTTCGGCAAGCGCGGCGAGCAGGCCAGCTATCTCGACGGCATGGTCTTCTTTGCCGGGCTGCTCTACCTCCCCGTAACCCTGCACTTCTTCCTGTTCATGAACCCCATGGAGGTGGTCCTGGTCATTGGCGGGGTGATCTGCTCCGACACGGCCGCCTTCTACGCCGGGACCCTCTGGGGCAAGCGGCGCATCTGGCCCCGGGTGAGCCCCAAGAAATCCTGGGTGGGCAGCTTCGCCTCCCTGGGGGCGTGCATGGCCTTTGTCACGGGCGTGGGGGTGCTCGCCGGGCACGCGCCCTGGTGGGCTTACGCCTACCTCGGCCTGGCCCTGAACCTCGCGGCGCAGCTCGGCGACTTTTTCGAGTCCGCGCTCAAGCGCAAGCTCGGCATCAAGGATTCCGGCAGCATCCTGCCCGGCCACGGCGGGCTCATGGACCGGCTCGACTCCATGCTCCTGGCCCTGCCCGTGTATGCGGCGGCGGTGGCGCTCTTCCCGGAACTGATGCCCGCGCCGGGCTTCGAGCAGCTGCTGCCCGCCATGGCCGCGCACTAGGACCCCATGCACAGCTACATCTCCCAGTGGCCCGCCGGGGCCGATCTGCCGCCCTTCCCGCGCACGCTCTCGGTGCTGGGCTCCACGGGCTCCATAGGCACCTCGGCCCTGGACGTGGTGGCCATGCATCCGGAGCGCTTCCGCGTGGCCGCGCTCTGCGGCGGGAGAAACACCGCCCTGCTGGCCGAGCAGGCCGCCCGCTTCCGGCCCGGGCTGCTGGTCGTGCTCACCCCGGAGCTGGCGGATAATCTGGCTGATGAACTGGCCGACGAACTGGCCACACGACTTGGCAAGCAAGCCCCCGGGTACGCCCCGGAAATCCTCCATGGCCCGGAGGCCTACGAAACCGCCGCGAGCCTCCCCGAGGCGGACCTCGTGCTCTCGGCCATCGTGGGGGCGGCGGGCTTCCGCCCGACCCTGGCCGCAGCAAAGGCGGGAAAGCTCATCGCCCTGGCCAACAAGGAATCCCTGGTCCTGGGCGGCGGGCTCATCCGCCAGGCCTGCCGGGAGAGCGGCGCGCTGATCCTGCCTGTGGATTCCGAGCACAACGCCCTGTTCCAGGGGCTGGCCGGGCACGGCGGCGACGGGCTGAAGCGGCTCATCCTCACGGCCTCGGGCGGGCCCTTCCGGGGCAGGCCGCGCTCGTTCCTGGAATCCGTCACCCGCGAGCAGGCCCTGGCCCACCCCAACTGGAGCATGGGCGCGAAGATTTCCATCGACTCCGCCACGCTCATGAACA
>JBFWJM010000066.1:0-12708 GCA_050253205.1 Desulfovibrionaceae bacterium | reverse complement strand
ATCGTCGAGGGCGAGACCAAGGACTACAAAATCACCGACGAGGCCAAGCTCGTGCGCATCGCGGGCGAGGTGGGCATCGCCACCGAGGGCCGCGAGGTCATGGACGTGGCCCGCGATCTGCTCGACTGTTTCTACGCCGACTTCGGCAGCCGCAAGAAGGAGGTCTCCTTCCTCTGCCGCGTCCCGCAGAAGCGCAAGGACATCTGGGCCAAGTTCGGCATCACCCCGCGCGGGGTGGACCGCGAGATCGCCGAGATGATGCACCGCACGCACATGGGCTGCGACAACGACGCGCCCAACACCATGCTCCACGCGGCGCGCACCGCCCTGGCCGACGGCTGGGCCGGGTCCATGATCGGCACCGAGCTCTCGGACGTGATCTTCGGCACGCCCACGCCGTCCAAGTCGCGCGCCAACCTCGGCGTGCTCAAGAAGGACCAGGTGAACATCCTCGTGCACGGACACAACCCCGTGGTCTCGGAGATGATCCTCGCGGCCGCGCGCGACCCCGAGCTCCTGGCCGAGGCCAAGGCCCTTGGCGCCAGCGGCATCAACGTGGCCGGGCTCTGCTGCACGGGCAACGAGCTGCTCATGCGCCAGGGCATCCCCATGGCGGGCAACCACCTGATGACCGAGCTGGCGCTGGTCACCGGGGCCGTGGAGGCCATCGTGGTGGACTACCAGTGCATCATGCCGAGCCTGGTGCAGATCGCGGGCTGCTACCATACCAAGTTCATCGACACCGCCCAGAAGGCCCGCTTCACCGGAGGCATCCACTTCGACATCCACCCGCACAACGCCCTCAAGCAGGCCAGGGAGATCGTCTCCATCGCCGTGAAGGCCTACGCCGAGCGCGATCCCGGCCGGGTGGACATTCCGGGCGAGCCCGTGGACATCATGACCGGCTTCTCCAACGAGGCCGTCATCGCGGCCCTGGGCGGCAGCCTCGACCCGCTGGTCCAGGCCATCGCCGCAGGGGACATCCGCGGGGCCGTGGCCATCGTCGGCTGCAACAACCCCAAGATCCAGCAGGATTCCCTCAACGTGGGCCTTGCCAAGGAGCTCATCAAGAGGGATATTCTCGTGCTCGTCACCGGCTGCGTGACCACCGCGGCGGGCAAGGCCGGGCTGCTCCTGCCCGAATCCATCGACATGGCCGGACCGGGCCTCAAGAAGGTCTGCGGCGCGCTGGGCATCCCCCCCGTGCTGCACTACGGCTCCTGCGTGGACAACGCGCGCGTACTGCAGCTCTGTGCCGCGCTTGCCAACGCCCTGGGGGTGGACATCTCCGACCTGCCCGTGGGCGCGTCCTCGCCGGAGTGGTATTCCGAGAAGGCGGCGGCCATCGGCCTCTACGCCGTGGCCTCGGGCGTGTACACCCACCTCGGCCACCCGCCCCACATCCTGGGCTCGGAGACCGTGACCAACCTCGCCGTCTCCGGCCTGGAGGACATCGTGGGCGCGACCTTCTTCATCGAGCCTGACCCGGTGAAGACCGCCGAGATGTTCGACGTGCGCATCCGCGCCAAGCGCAAGGGGCTGGGCCTCGGCGAGTAGGCGATTAGGCGAACAGAAGAGAAGACGAACATACGAACAGGAGAATGCTTGGGGCCCGGCAGGGCCCCCGCTCTCCTTCCCGGCGTCAAGCCCCGACGCTTGGCCCAGGCGTATGGCCGGGCCTTCGGCTGGCTTCCGTTCGACCAACCACAGCAGCGGCGAAAACCGCAAGGAGCGGCGCATGAAGATTGCATTCGCGGGCAAGGGCGGCGTGGGCAAGACCTCGCTGGCGGCCTGGATGGCGGACAGGCTGGCCAGGACAGGCAAAAACGTCTGGATGGTGGACGCGGACACGGCCCTCTCCCTTGGCCAGGCCTCGGGCCTCGCCCCGGAAGCCCTGCCCGAGCCCCTGGTGCGCAGGCAGGACCTGGTGCGCGAGCGCATCCACGCCGGGGGCTTCCTGAATCTCAATCCCGAGGTGGGCGACCTGCCCGAGACTCTGGCCGTGGACGTGCCCCTGGGGGGCCCTCCCCTGCCGGGCGTGGCCCCCGGGCGAAAGCGGCTGCTGGTCATGGGCGCGGTGACCAACGCGGGCGGCGGCTGCGCCTGCGACGCCAACGCCCTGCTCAAGGCCCTGCTGGCGCACGTGGTCATGGACCGCGACGACTGGGTGCTCGTGGACCTGGAGGCCGGAGTGGAACACCTCGGGCGCGGCACCGTGGCCCACGTGGACGGGCTGGTGGTGGTCAGCGAGCCGAGCCTGCGCAGCCTGCGCACCGGGGCCGAGGTGGGGCGCATGGCCGCCGACCTGGGCCTGACGAACCAGGTGCTGGTGCTCAACCGCCACGAGGGCGGCGGCCTGGGCCAGCTCCACGCCCAGCCGGAGCTGGTCGGCCTGCCGGGTTGGAGCGTGAGCGTCCCGCCCCTGCGCGGACTCCTGGAACGGATGCTCCGCGACCCGAGCGTGCTCGGCCTGGAAGAATTGGAGCAGATCGACGAAACCCTGGAGCTGCTGCTGGCCCGCCTCCGCAGCCAGGCCGGGAAAACCGGGGGGAACCCGGTATAATTTTCCATTGACACACAATAACGCCAATACTCCCTTGTTATGCACTTTCTCTGCTGCTAGTGTAAGAAGAACCCGGAAGAATCGTCGCCATGGTCCGCACGGGGGTGCAGCGGGCGTGAACGGTCGGCGGTTTTTCCCGGAGGGGGAATGCAGGCGTCTCGCAAGGATAAGGATTGCGGCGAGGTTGTCGAACTGGACGATCTTCGCAGGATCATCCAGCACGCCAGAGAAGGCATCGTCGTCACGCAGCAGGGGCGCATCGCGTATTGCAATCCCTGGTTCGGCGAGGTGGTCGGCTATGCGCTGCCCGAGCTTCTCGGCGCATCCATCGAGCATCTCCTCCACCCCGACGATCGCGAGACCGTGCTCCGCCGCCACCAGGCCCGGCTCGACGGCCAGTCTCCCCGGGCCCGCTACGAACTCCGCCTGCTGAAAAAGAACGGCGAGCCCGTCCTCGTGGAGGCCGCCATCTCCCTGACCTCCTGGCAGGGGGAGGTGGCAACGTTGAGCCTGTTGCGGGACATGAGCTCCCACCGCCGCATGGAAGAGACGCTCCTGGCCAGCGAGGAGCGCTACCGCGAACTCTTCGAGAACATCCCGGTGGGCATCTTCCAGACCGATTCCGCGGGCAGGGCCCTGCACGTGAACCCGGAGATGGCCCGCATCCTCGGGGTGAACTCTCCGGAGGACGCCGTGCGCCGCTACCGCGACCTTGCCCGCGACCTCTACAAATCCCCCCGCAGGAGGGAAGAATTCATCAAGCAACTGCGCGAGAACGGCGTGGTGGAAAATTTCGAGTACGAGGCCCGCTCTCTGGACGGCACCCCTCTGTGGTTGAACATGAACGCCAAGATCCAGCGCCGCTTCGCGGACGGCTCCTTCGTCATCAGCGGGTTCACGGCGGACATCACCGCCCGCAAGCTGGCCGAGCGCTCCCAGGCCGCCATGGCCGCCCTGGTCGAAAACAGCGCCGACATCATCATCATCAAGGACCTGGGGGGGCGTTACCTGGCCACCAACAAGACCTTCGCCGACGCCCTGGGCCTCTCCAGCGTGGACGAGGCCATAGGCAAGACGGACGCGGAGCTCTTCGGCACCCATGAAGACCAGGAGCCCGTGCGCTCCTACAGGGAGGACGACCGCCTTGCCTTGTCGCTTCCCCCAGGGCATATCGTGGACAGGGAGGAGACCATCCCCTTCGCCGACGGCATTGACCGCGTCTTCCACACCCGCAAGTACGCCATCCGCGACTCCGGCGGCACCCCCTTCGCCATAGGGCTCATCTCGTCGGACATCACCGCCAGGCGCAAGGCGGAGGAGGAGCTGGCCCTCTCCGAGCGCAAGTTCCGTGAACTGTTCAACCACGCGGGCGAAGGCATCTTCCTGGCCGACGGCGAATCCGTCATCACCGACGCCAACATCGCCGCCGCCAAGCTCCTGGGCTTCGACACTCCCGAAGAACTCATCGGCAAGAGCGCGGACGACATCCTGCACCCGGAGGATACGGAACGCATCCCCAGGCAGACCACCTTCGCGCGCTCGGAGCGCGGCCAGGTGGTCCGGCTGGAACGGCGATACCTCAAAAAGGACGGCACCTACCTCCCTGTCCTGGTGTCCATCAAGTTCTTCACCGGCGGCGACCTGCACCACGTCATGTTCAGCGACATCTCGGAGCGCAAGCGTCTGGAGGAGGCCCTGCGCAGCCGCATCGTGGCGCTGACCCGGCCCCTGGACGACCCCGGCGGCGTGACCCTGGAGAGCCTCTTCGACATGGACGACCTGCAACGCATGCAGGACGAGTTCTCCGAGGCCATGAACGTGGCCTCGCTGATCACCACCCCGGAGGGCGAGCCCATCACCCGGCCGAGCAACTTCCGTCGGCTCTGCGAGGAGGTCATCCGCACCACGGGCCAGGGCCGGAAGAACTGCCTGTGCTCCGATGCCAAGCTCGGGGAGGGGCTCTCGGGTGCCCCCAGGGTACAAAAATGCCTGAGCGGCGGCCTCTGGGACGCGGGCGCGCCCATCACCGTGGGAGGCAAGCGCATCGCCAACTGGCTCGTGGGTCAAGTGCGCAACGACGCCCAGGACGAGGAGGGCATGCGGCGCTACGCCAGGGAGATCGGCGCGGACGAGGATATGTTCATGGAGGCCTACGACGAGGTCCCGGTCATGCCGCTGGAGCGGTTCAAGGTCGTGGCCCGGGCCATGCACACCCTGGCCCGGCACCTCTCCACCATGGCCTACCAGAACATGCAGCAGGCCAGGTTCATCTCCGAACGCGCCACAGCAGAGGAGAAAAACCGACTCCTGGCGGACATCATCGACGCATCGGACTCCATCGCCGTGTTCAAGGACCCCGAGCTCCGCTACCGCATGGTCAACCGCGCGTACCTGAAGCTCACAGGCTATACGGACGTGGCCCAGGTGCTCCTGAAGACCGACCGAGAGCTCTTCTCCGGCAAGGCCACCGAGGAACAGATCGACGAATACATGGAGAACGACAGGGCGGCCCTGCGCCTGCCGCCCGGGCAATCCTGGACGGCCGAGGAGCGCATGGCCAACGAGAAGAACCCCGGCGGCCCCGGCCGCTATTTCCTGACGCGGAAGTTCCCCATCCACGCCGAAGACAACACGCTCCTGGGCGTGGCCACCATGACCTCGGAGATCACCTCCCAAAAACGGCTGGAACACGCCCTGCGCGAGGCCAAGGAAAAGGCCGAGGCCGCCAACAGCGCCAAGTCCGCCTTCCTGGCCAACATGAGCCACGAGATGCGCACCCCGCTCAACGGCATCATGGGCATGCTCCAGCTCATCCAGACCACCCCTCTCGACAATGAGCAGGCGGACTACGCAGCCACCGCCCTGCAATCCTGCAACCGCCTCACGCGGCTACTCGGCGGCATCCTCGACCTCGCGCGCATCGAGGCCGGGAAGATGGAGCTCCGGGAGGAGGCCTTCGACCTCAAGGAACTGGTGGACTCCGTGGAGAAGCTCTTCGCACCGGCGGCGGAGCAGGCCGGGCTCGACCTCGTTTTCCTTCTGGAGCCGGAAGCGCCCGCCCGCCTCGTGGGCGACCACCTGCGCCTCTACCAGGTGCTCAACAACCTGGTGGGCAACGCCGTGAAATTCACCGCCCGGGGTGAGGTGGGCCTGGAGGTTTCCTCCCTGCCGACGCTCACCGAGGGCCGCTGCCGCCTGCTGTTCACCATATCCGACACGGGCATCGGCATCCCCGATGACAAGCTCGAATCCATGTTCGAGTCCTTCACCCAGGCGGAGAGCAGCCTGGCCCGGGAATACCAGGGCGCGGGCCTCGGCCTGGCCATCACCCGTCGGCTGCTGCAACTCATGGGCGGGACCATGGACGTCATCAGCATTCCGGGCAAGGGATCGACGTTCTTCGTCTCCCTGCCCTTCGCCCTGCAGGACGAGGGCGCACGGACCGTCGCCGAGGGCGGCGAGCCGCCCCAGGCCGGGGCGGGGAAGAAACCCTGGGTGCTCGTGACCGAGGATGATGCCGTGAGCCGCCTGGCGGCCACGCGCATGCTGGAGAAGTATGGCTGCCACGTGCTCCAGGCACAGGACGGCGACCAGGCCCTGGAGCGCCTGCGCGGCCACCCCTGCGACCTGGTGCTCATGGACGCGCGCATGCCGATCATGGACGGGTTGGAGGCCACGCGGGCCATCCGCCGGGGTGAGGCTGGCGCGCAGCACGGCTCCGTGCCCATCTACGGGCTCACGGGCCTCAGCTCACGCACGGAGCTCCAGGAACTCCTGGAAAGCGGCATGGACGGCCGCCTGACCAAGCCCCTGGAGATGGACGCCCTGCGCGAACTGCTGGAGCGTCTGGGGCTCTACTCCGAGCCCGCGTCCTCGTAGAGCCCGGGGTTCAGGCAGCTGGGCGGGCGCTCGCCGTCCAGCATGGCCAGCGCGTTCCTGGCGGCGAGCACGGCCATGGCGTCGCGGGTGGAGTGCGTGGCCGAGCCCACGTGCGGCAGGAGCACGGCATTGGCGCACTCGGCCAGGCCCGGGGCCATGCGCGGCTCGTTTTCGTACACGTCGAGCCCCGCACCGGCTATTTCCCCGCTTCGCAAGGCCTCCACCAGGTCGTCCTCCTTGATCACCGGCCCGCGCGCGGTGTTCACGATGTACGCCGTGCGCTTCATCCTGCGGAACGCCCCGGCGTCGAAAAGGTGGCGCGTGCCAGCATTGAGCGGGGTGTTCACGGAGATGAAGTCCGACTCCGCGCACAGGGTCTCGAAGTCCACCTTGCGCGCGCCCAGCTCGCGCTCCAGGGTCTCGTTCCTGCGGCCGGAGGGCGAGGCGAGGTAGAGCACGCGCATGCCGAACCCGCGCGAGAGCAGGGCCGTGGCCGTGCCGATGCGCCCCGCCCCCACGATGCCGAGCGTCCCGCCCGTGATGTCCGCCCCGAGGAACTGCAACGGCCCCCAGCCTTTCCACTGCCCCGAACGCATGACGGCGTCCGTCTCCACCACGCGCCGGGCCACGGCAAAGATGAGCGCCCAGGCGAGTTCGGCCGTGGCCTGGGTCAGCACGTCGGGCGTATTGGAAACGGGCAGCCCGCGCCGGGTGGCCTCGGGCACGTCGATGTTGTCATAGCCCACAGCGTAGTTGGCATAGCCCTTGAGGCGGGAGGCGGCGTCGAAGAATTCCGCGTCGATGCGGTCCGTGAGCAGGCCGATGACCACATCCGCCCCGGCTGCCCTGGCCAGCAGTTCGCCCCGCTCCGGGGGGCCGTCGCCGCCGTGCACCTCCACCTCGCAGCGCTGCCGCAGCAGCTCAAGCCCCGCCTCGGGTATCCTGCGCGTCACATATGCCTTGAATGTCCTGTCCGTCATGCGGGCTCCTGGCTTTGGTTGTGGTTTGGCGCCCGCGCAACGCCGGGCGAGGCCCGAGCATAGCGGGTTTGTTGCCGGATTGCCACCCAGGGCAGAGCCGCATGGAGCAAGCCGGAGGCTCAGCCGCCGCCACGCCCCCGGCAGTCCGGGCAAACGCCGAAGAGCACCATGCGGTGCCGCGTGAGGCTGAAGCCGTGCCCCCGGGCCAGCTCCTCCTGCCGCCGCTCGATCTCCTGGTCCACGATCTCGGTCTTGCGCCCGCAGCGGATGCAGACGAGGTGGTCGTGATGCTCCGCACCGTAGCACCACTCGTAGCGCGTGACCCCGTCACCCATGTCGAGCGCCTCCACAAGCCCGGCCTCGGCCAGCAGCTTCACGGTGCGGTAGACCGTGGCCTGGCCCATGCCGGGGTCGCGCTCGCGCACGAGGTCGTAGAGCTGCTCGGTGGTCAGGTGGCCGCGCGTATGCAGGAACATCTCCACGATGACGGAGCGCTGCGGCGTCAGGGCCAGGCCGTTGCGCCGAAGATAGTCGATGAACGCCCGCCGGGCGGAATGGTTGGTGTCCATGTTCATGCCGTCCTCACTCGTCTGCTGTGGTCACGATGACCTGTTTCGCCTGGTCCAGGCGGAGATAGAGCCTGAGGCCCTCGCCGGAATGGAGCACCACGCGGTCGCCCCCGGGCAGGCCGTGGCTTGAGGCGGGCTCCACGGCGACGAGCACGAGGGTGGAACCCTCGGCCACGCCCAGCGCCCCCAGGGCGCGGCGCGCGCGCTCCCCGCCGAGCATCCGCTCCACCACGAAAGGCGCACCCGCGCTGGCGTTGGCGAACTGGCAGCGCACGGAACCCATGCTTCCCAGGAGCTTGGCGGCCAACCCCTCGGCCAGGCGCACCCGCCGTCCCTCCAGGGCCGTGACGTATTCCATGGGCGGCAGCTTGCGCACCAGCTCCACGGCGTCGTCGTTTTGCAGGCCCAGGGCACGCAGCGTCTCGGCCAGCCCCTCCCCCCCGGTGATGCCCTCCAGGTGCCCGCGCTCGCCCGGGGCCAGCTCCGAGAGCGGGAGCATGCGCCCGTCGTCCAGATGGACGACCATCTTGCCGCCCATGCCCCCGCCCAGGACCAGTTCGCCACGGGGCCCCCGGATGCGCGCGGTGTGCAGGGCCACCTCCGCGTCCCAGCGTTCCACCTTCGCCCCGGGAAAGAGCCCCATGCGCCCCAGCCGCTCCGCCAGAAGCGGATCGGTGATGCGCGTCAGCACCAAAGGCACGCCCGTGGGCGCTTCGGAAAGATTCATGCGCATGAGGCCTCCTCCAGCTCCGCGGCGCAGGAGGGACGCACCCGGCCCGCCAGGGCAGCATAACCGATGATCCCCAGCGTGGTGAGGTTGTGCAGAAATGCCGAGGCCACGGGCGAAATGCGCCCGGCGGTGGCCAGGGCCAGCAGGCCGGTGTTGATGACGGCCGTGGCCCGGAAGGTGTTGGAGAGCACCCTGCCGCTGCGCTCGGCCATCTCCCTGGCGGCGGCCAACAGGCGCAGGTCGTCGTGGAGCAGGATCACCTGCGCGGCCTCCCGGGCCAGGTCCGCCCCGCCGGGCATGCAGATGCCCACGTCGGCGGTGATCAGCGCGGGAGCGTCGTTGACGCCGTCCCCGGCAAAGGCCACGAAGCGCCCCTCCGCCTGCATGCGCTCCACGATGCGGGCCTTGTCCTCGGGCTTGAGCCCGCTGTGCACCTCGTCCACGCCGAGCCCATCGGCAATGGCCCGGGCCGTGACGTGGTGGTCCCCCGTGAGCATGACCACCCGGCCGATGCCGAGCCCGCGCAAAAGCTCCAGGGCCCGCGCGGCCTCGGGCCGGGGTTCGTCGCGCAGGGCGAGCAGCCCGAGCAGCCCGCCCTCGCGGGAAACGTAGAGCAGCGACTTGCCCTGCGCGCGCAGCCGTTGCTCGTGGGCGTCCGCCGCGCGGCAGTCCACGTCCTCGTCCTCCTCCAGGAAGTGCCTGCTCCCCGCCAGCACCCGCGCGCCCTCCACGTAGGCCGAAACCCCGTGCGCCACGATGAAGTCCACCTGGCTGATGGGCGGCGCCTCCAGGCCCCGCTCCCTCGCGGCGCGGACCACGGCCCGGGCCACGGGGTGGGCGTAGTGCTCCTCGGCCCCGGCGGCCAGGGCGAGCAGTTGGTCGGGTTCCATCCCGCCCAGGGGCAGCACGTCCGTGACCTCCAGGTCGCCCAGGGTCAGGGTGCCGGTTTTGTCGAAGACCACGGTGTCCACCTTGGCGAGGTTTTCCAGGGCCTGCCCGCCGCGCAGCAGCACACCCTCCAGCCCGGCCGCGTGCATGCACGACTTCACGGCCACGGGCGCGGCCACCTTGATGGCGCAGGAGTAGTCCACCGTGAGCACAGAGGCCGCCCGACGAACGTCCCGATTGATGAGGAAATGCGCCAGGCCGAGGCCGAAGGTCACGGGCACGAGCCTGTCGGCCAGTTCGTCGCCCCTGCGCTGGGAGGCCGAGGGCTGGCGCAGGGAATTCTCCAGAAACCGCCCGATGCGCGCCATGCCCGTCTCCGAGCCCACGACGCGCGCGGCGATGCGCACGCGCCCCTCCTCCACCACCGACCCGGACGCGACCTCGTCCCCGGGGGCCACGTGCACGGGCAGGGGCTCGCCGGTGATGGAGCTCGTGTTCAGCCCGGCCTCGCCGCCCACCACCACGCCGTCCACGGGCACGAGTTCTCCGGTGCCGCAGATGACCACATCGCCCACGCCCACCTCGGCCAGGGGTACGCGCTCCTCGCGGGCGTCGCGCTCCACCCACACGGCCTCCACCCTGGGCCGCAGCAGGTTCTTGAGCAGTTCATCGGACTTCTGCTCCGTCCACTGCTCCAGGTACGCGCCCAGGCCGAGCATGGTGACAATGGCATTGGCCGTGAACCAGTCCTCCCGGAGCAGCGAGAAGCCCACGGCCGAGGCGTCGAGCACGGCCACCTTGATGCCCTTGGTGAGCAGGGTCTGCCCACCCTCGGCCAGGGTCGGCAGGGCGAGCAGCCAGCTCATGGCCCTGGCGGTTTCACGCGGGAGCCACGGCACCAGCGCCGTGCAGGCCGCCTGGGAAAGCAGCACGGAGAGCCGCTGGGGCTCCGCCCGCACCGCCTCGGGCAGGAAGGCCTCCCCGGGGATGGCCCCCAGCAGGGCGAGCACCCGTGCCCGGGTGGCGGGGTCGCCGTCGTGGCGCACCGCCACGCTGGCCGCCCTGCGGTTGATGCGCACGCGGCGCACCCCCGGCAGGGCCTCCAGCGTGGCGGCCAGATACCCCGCGTCCAAGGCGGGATCGTGCAGGGCAAGCACGCGCAGCCGGAGCCGCGAGGGCGTTTCATGCGCGACGTGGAATCCGCCTCCCGCCATCTAGGCCTTCTCCCCCGGTTTCTTCTGATACAGCGAGTAGTGCCAGTAGGAGAAACCCACCAGGGCGAAGCCGGACCACAGGTGCAGCCGCTTGAGGCCGGTGCTGCGGGTCGTTTCCAGCAGCCCGGTGGCCACCAGGGTTCCGAGGGAGACGGCCATGCCCGCCTTGGCCAGGGTGCGCTTTTGGCTCATGGACGAACGGCCCGAGGGAGCGGCCATGCTACTCCCCCTTGCTCAGTTCGGCCTTGGCGTCGAGCACCTGCTCCTTGAGCTCCTCCACGCCGCCCTGCACGGCGGCCCAGAGCTTCACCGCGCCGGAGACGATGGTCTTGCGCACCTTGGGGTTGGTGGCCACGAGGGTCACGCCCGCGCCCAGGAGGAAGCCCTTGAGGTAGTCCGGGCTGGTGACGTTGAACCAGGAACCCAGAGCGGACGGGGCGGACGGGGCGGACGCGGGAACATTGGCCAAAGCCTGAGCCGGAGCCTGAACCGAGGCCGGGGAATACACGGCGTACTGGTTGGCGTCGTGGTAGTAGTAGGAAGGTTCCTGCGGGTTGCGCAGGTAGGCGCCCTCGGCGGACGTTGCGCCCGGGGCCGGCTGGTACTTGTTGTGGTCGTCGCTCATTACTTCACCTCGTTGGTGGCTTCGTTCTTGGGAGTGGTTTCCGGAGCCTTGGGCGCGGCCTTGGACGCAACCTTGGACGCGGTCTTGGTCTTGGCCTTGGCGGATTTGGCCGCCGATTTGGCCGCCTTGCCGCTGGAGACGGCCCCGTCAGCCGCCTTGTCCGCCACCTTCACCGGGGCGGCGCAGGCCGGGCACGGCTCCTTGGGGTTCGTCTTTTTCTCAAAGGTCCGGTCCAGGGCGTAGCGCGCCCCGGTGGCCACGGCGGCCACACCCACCAGGGCGAGCACCCCGCCCAGGCCCAGCGCGCCCACCACGCCCGTGGCCGTTCCGGCGGCAAGCCCGGTGAAGGCCGCCTCCTTGGCCACGGTCCTGACGGCCTCCTCCCGCTCCATCTCGCCCTGCTTCACCTTGCGGACGTTGGTTACCGCCGAACTCGTCCCCCCGATCACCGCGCCGAACACCGCCCCGCCGAGCAGGGCCGCGCCCGCCACAGGCAGCCGTGAATACTTCACGCTCATGGTCTACTCCTTTTCCTCGCCGTCTCCCGCCTTGGAGCCGAAGAGCCCGCCTACGAGCTCGGTGGCCGTCTGGCGGACGGTCTCGTTGGTGCACAGGAACGCCGTGGCCGCACCCACCAGCGCCCCCTTCCAGAATTCCCCCCCGGTGCCCTGGAAGAGCCCCAGGAGCTTGCCGGGATCGGCCTGTCCGTTCATCACGTCCTGAACCGCGCCGTACATCTCGCCCAGGCGGTTCTGGTCGAACTTGGGCTCGGCCCCCTCGGGCTTGCCCTGGCCGTACATGCCCTGTTTCGCGGCATTTTCAGCGGCACTTTGGGCCGCGCTTTGGGCCGCAGCCCGGGCGGCATCCTGGGCGGCATCCTGGGCGGCGGCCTGGGCCGCCTGCTGCCGTGCCGAGGCCTGCCCGGCGGCAAAGCCCGCGCCGAAGGCGGCGTCCAGGTCCACGCGGCCCGCTCCGGCCTCCGGGGTCGGGCCCTGTGCGGCAGCGGGTGCCTCGGCAGGCCCCCCCAGAGCCGCGCCTGCATCATCGCCGGGAGGCGAAGCCTGTTGCCCGCCCTCGGCGTACACGAACCCGAGCCCCGGCTCGAAGCGGTACATGCCCCCGGGCACGGGCTGCGGCGCACCCAGCGCGCCCTGCATCCCCACAGGGGGAGCCGTCAGTTCCGTCCTTTCCATACGACCCTCCTTGTCACGCCCTTTCGGGCAAGAGTTTGGCAAATGTTTCGGCAAGTTCCATGAACCG
>JBFWJM010000065.1:0-12811 GCA_050253205.1 Desulfovibrionaceae bacterium | reverse complement strand
GTCTGGCGCAGCTTGCCCCAGGCCCCCCGGTAGGACATGCCGAGCTTTTCCGCCGCGCCCTTGAGCGAGCCGCAGGCCTCCATCTCGCGCAGGAGCAGCATGCGGCCAATGCCGAAGAGCATGCCCTCGTCGGTTTCGAACCAGAGGTGCAGGCGCATGGTGGCCCTCGGTACGGCCGTTGCGGCGGGCCCGTTGTGGAGCGCGTAAATGGCGGCGTCCGCAATGCGGGATATGGCGGCGGCTGGTTTGTCCTTCATCCTTACCTGCCTCGGAGGCGGCTTCCCGGTTCGTTGTGTTCCGGGTGACGTCCTCCTCCTCTTCTGGACACGCGCAGACACGCGTTATGCTGAAAGCGTGACCCATGGCGACCGCACGGATCGTATTGTGTCTGCAACGACATATTACTCGTACCGCTCGGGCGTGGCAGGAACAATATTCTGGTGCCTACTCTAGGTTTGGCACTAATTGATTTAACATGCTGTATTTTTAGTGATATATTGCCGTGCTGGCTCGGGCTGCAACGGGGGGAGGAAAAAAGCCGCAGCTTGCGCTGCGGCTTCTTCAAAAAACCGTCTCCCGAAAGGGGGCTCGGCAGGGTGGGGTGGGGAGCCGAGTGGGGACGGTTTTCCTCCTTGGTGCGTCTCGAACATGGCTGCGGTGGAAGCAGGGGCCTGCTTCGCCGAGGCTTGGCGCAGAGTAGCCGCCGGGTGCGCGGAGGACAACGCACCGCGACTTGCTCATGCATTGGCACCGAGCCGCGCCGTCAACGGCTCCGTGCGGCCATGCGTGAAGAACGGCCCGTTCGGAGGAGGCGGCCGGAGAGCCTGCGGGGCCGTAAGGGGTTACTCCAGGCCGAAGGAGGCGGGATCGGGCAGCCGGGAGGCCAGTTCCCCGATCAGGGGGTCGCTTTCGCCGCCGGGCAGGTAGGTGCCGAGCAGCTCCAGGTAGTCCGCAGTGAGCACCACCTCGTTCCCCCGGGCCAGGAAGGCGGCGAAGTCGGCTTCGCCCGGCGCGGAGAAATAGCGCTTGCGTCCCTGTTCCTGGGTTTGCTGGGGCAGGGGGCCCCGGGCGAATCCGTCCAGGCACTCCAGGAACGCCTCCACCCCGGCGCGATACACGCGGCTCTGGTTCCAGATGAGCGAGCGGGAATAGTCGATGGGCACCTCCGCCAAACGGACCACGGGCCCGGTGTCGATGCCGGGATCGATGTGGTAGAAGGTGCAGGCGGCCTCCGCCCGGCCCTCCAGCATGGTCCAGAAGGGGGCGGAGAGGCCCCGGAATTCGGGCAGCGCACCGGGGTGCAGGTTGTAGAATCCGCAGGGCGGCACGCTGATGATCTCGGGCTTGAAGATGTAGTCGTGGCGGCAGGAGAGGGCCACGTCCGGCGCGAAGGCGCGCACGCGCTCCAGCACTTCGGGCTCGTTGGGGTTGCCCTCCAGGGAGATGGGCACGCCCGTGGCATCCGCAAGTTCCTTGTAGGTGCGGTTGAGCGGCGTTTGCCCCGGGCCCGTTCGCAGTGCAATGGTATCCAGTGCCGGGAAGAACACGTCCAGGGCGAAGTCCCGTTCAAGGGCCACGAGCCAGTCGCTGTAGCGTGCTTCGCGTTCGCAGTCCACGACGTAGTCGGAGAGGATGATGCGGAGCTCGTGGCCGGGCTGGAGCCTTCTGACGAGTTCGTTCATTGCCATGTTGCCGTGCAGGTCGGCCTTGCCGAAGAGGAGGATGCGCATGATGGTGGGTGTGGGCTTATTTCTCGGAGGTCGAGGTTGACCCGGCCTTGACGGCCCGGGCGGAGAGGGCGAAGAGCAGCGCCGCCCCGGAGAAGGCGGCTCCGGTGAGGAGCAGGTTGTGGTCGAGGCCCGCCGTGGCGGCCATGGCCGCGAAGAACACGGGCCCGAGCACCTGGCCGCCGCGCTCCACCAGGCGGAACACGCTTGCCGCCCTGTCCGGCCCCAGCTCGCGGGCCTTGGGCAGGGAGAGCACGTAGACCAGCAGGCTGGAGGCCACGATGCACTGGGCCACGCCGGTGAGCAGCACGCTGGCGGCGTACCCCCAGAACGAAGGCACCCGCGCGGCCACCAGGAGCGCCGCGCCGGAGAGCGCGCCCGCCAGCACCACGTAGCGCGCGGTGGAGGCGGCGCGGTCCACCAGCCTGCCGATGGGCGGGCCGAGGTAGATGAAGCACAGGCCGTAGAGCATGAACAGGCGGCCCACGTCGCCTTGGGTGACGCCCAGCCCCTCCATGCGCACGGGGACGATGAAGTAGAGGAAGCCGGAGAGGCAGCTGGCCGCCGGGAGCGAGACGAGCGCCAGCAGGGCCCAGAGCCGGGGCTGGCGCAGGAAGGCCAGCAGCGGGGCCACTTGCAGCCCTGCGGCATGGGCGGGAGCGTCTGGCGCGCGGCCAGCTTCGGCTTCGGGCTCGGCCCGGCTGGTGAAGGGCAGCAGGGAGAGCGCCAGGGGGATGAGCAGCCCCGAGGCCAGGAAGACGGTCTGGTAGGAGAAGTGCTCGGCGAGCATGGCCCCCACGGCGCAGCCGCAGAGGCTGCCCGCGAAGATGCCCGCGAACATGTTGCCCAGGCCCTCGGCCCGGTTGCCCTGGTTCAGGAGGCCCAACTGGCCGGACATGAGCGTGAGCCCGAAGCCGAGCCCGGCCACTCCCCGGGCCAGGATGAGCATGGAGATGGACGGGGCGGAGGCCGCCAGCAGGCCCCCTGCCGCCGCACAGACGATGCCGCCCAGGAAGAGGCGGTGCCAGGGCATGGTCCGGGCGAAGGTGCCCACCAGGAGGATGCCCACGCCCGCGAGCGTCATCTCCGCAGAGATGGGCAGGCTGGAGAGCACCGAGGCCGAAAGCCCCAGGAAGCTGCCGCCCAGGTCCCGCGCGGCCAGGGGGATGAAGGTCAGGACCATGTCGTAGCCGAAGAAGAAGAGGAAGCACATGGCCCGCACGAGCAGGGTCTTGTCGAGCAGGCGGGTGGTTTTCCTTTGTCCGTCGGCGGCCTCCCGCCTGCCGCGCACGTCGAACCCCGCGAACATGGCGAAGAGGTTGGCCAGCTCTCCGAGCAGGATCAGGCAGATGACCAGCGTGGTGCCGAGGTCGAGGGCCAGGCGGTGGAGCCGCTGGTTCACGAAGTCGCGGTCCTGGACCATGACCAGCCTGCCCGCAGCGCGCCGGGGGGTGTAGCGGTTGGGCCAGGACTCGTACACGGGGATGGAGACCAGCCCGCCGTGCTCGCGCTGCTCGCCATATCCGGCGATGGTCTCGCCGCGATATTCCAGGCGGGCGCCGGAAATCTCGGGGTTGTCCTCGGTGAGCGCGGCCAGCTCCGTTTCGATGCCCTTGATCTTGGTGAAGTCCACGTTCTTGCGGATGAGGAACTCCAGGTCGCGCGCAAAGGGCGCGCCGACGACCCGGGCCTTGTACTCGGCGGAGATGTCGATGCGCTCCTCGAAGAAGGTCAGGGTGGGGATGGAGTAGAGCAGCTGGGCCCCGCCGATGATGAGCAGCAGCAGCCAGCGGATGGACTTGCGCAGGCGGTCGGAGTCGAGCCCCGGGGCGGAGACGGCGATGAAGGCGAGCCAGCCCGTCTGGGCGATGCCCACGGCCACGGCCAGGCTGGCCACGATGATGAAGCTGATGCGCAGGAACTCGTTGCGGGCGCTCTCGATGACCGTGCGCTTGACCAGCGTCAGCAGGTAGCCCTCCACCGCGCCGCCATATCCGTGCAGGGGGTGCACGTCCACGTAGGCTTCGGGGAGCTCCACCCATTCCGGCCGGAGGGTCAGGGCCTGGCGCGGGGCATAGTCCGCGAACGCCCGCTCCGCGATGTCCACTGGGGCGTCCGTGGAGCGGTGGAGCGGGGCCCCGTCCTTGTCGAGCACCACGATCTGCTGGATGCCTCCCACGGCGTCCGAGGTGTTGCGCAGGTGGTCGCGCATGCCCGCGAAGCCGTCCAGGGGCTTGCCGAAGCGCAGGCCGCGCTCGATGGTGTTGCCGAGTTGCGAGCTGACGCTGCGGTAGCCCGAGAGCACGCTGGAGGTGGTCTGGCTGTCCAGGGTGGAGGCCGAGAGCAGGACGTTGAACCCCTGGATGCAGAAGAACAGCGCAAGCACGGCCAGGGTCGAACGGATCAGCCGGGAAAGGCTCATGGACTACTCGAAGCTCGGTTTGGAGGTGGTTTCGTAGATTTCGTCGGCGGCGATGAGCACGTCGATGGGCAGGTCCACCCCGACCTCCATGGCCGTCTCCAGGTTCACGGCGATGAGCGGCTCGATGTTGTCCTTCATGGGGATGTCGCGCGGCCTGGCTCCGGCGGCGATGCGCGCGGCCATGTCCGCCAGGCGGCGTCCGGCGGGGCCGAAGTCCCAGGAGGCGAAGCCCATGAGCGCGCCCCCCTGCACGAAGGCCGAGCCGTCGCGGGCGAAGGTGGGCAGGCCGAGGTCCTCGTTGATGTGCTTCAGGAGCGGGGAGGGGTCCAGCGCGTCCCAGTCGAAGCAGACCATGGGCCCGATGAAGAAGGCGTCGGCACCGTTCTCCTTGAGCCAGTCCACGCCCGAGGTGCAGGCCGGGGTGTTCTCGTCCTCTATCTCCTTGGCCAGGACCTCGAAGCCCAGCTCGCGGCTGACCTTCTCGGCGTCGGCCACGGCCGCGTAGAGCTTGCCCTCGGGGCCCTTGGGGTAGATGAGCCCCAGCCGCTTGAAGCGGATCACGTCGTAGAACACGCGGAACATGTTCTCCCAGCGGTTGGGGATGACCCGGCAGGTGAAGTTGTCGATGCCGGAGTCGTCCACGCTGGCCACCAGCCCGGCGGCCACGGGATCGGCCAGGGCCACCCCGATGACCGGCGTGCGGCCGTTGTTTTCCTGCTGGAGCACGCGGGAGGCCGAGGTGCCCGCCGCGATGATCAGGTCGATGTCGTCGCGGGCCATGAGCGCCCTGGCGGCGTCCACAAGCTCCTGACGCGGGGCGTCCCACCCGGGGCTCAGGTGCTCCACATATTCGGGGGCCAGGTCCGCGTTCTCTGCCAGGGCCTCCTGGAAGGCCTTGAGGGTGTACTTGAAGAGCCAGAACTCGCCCGCCTCCAGGTAGGCGATGCGCAGGGGGCGGGCCCCCTCGGCGGCGAAGGCCGGGGAGGGCGGCAGCGCCGCCGCGAATACGGCCAGAAACACCGTCAGAAACGGGGCGAGAAGCACGGGGGCCAGGGGCCGGGCGACACGCGGAAAGAAGTGCGTCATGGCGTCATCCGTTGGTTTTGAAGGTGCCCTCGTAGCCGCCCTCGTAGCGGACGCAGAGCATGGTGATGTCGTCGGAGGCGGGGTGGCCGCGCACGTGGCCGGCCACGGCCTCGCGGATCAGGGCGATGGTCTCGCCGGGGTCGGTGGTTCCGCTTTCGCCGAGGGTTTTGAGCAGGGCCTTGTCCGTGAACAGATTCATTTCCTTGTCCATGGCCTCGGTGACGCCGTCGGTATAGATGAACAGCGCGTCGCCGGGTTCGAGGGCCGTCTGGAGGCCCTCGTAGGGGATGCCCTCGATGGTGCCCACCAGGGGCCCGCTGATGCCCTTGAGGTAGTCGCAGCTGCCGTCCGCCTTCAGGAGCACGGGGTAGTTGTGGCCGCCGTTGGCGTAGCAGAGCTCCCCGGTGCGCAGGTCGAGGATGCCGAGCAGCAGGGTCACGAACATGCAGCGCGGGTTGTCCTTGGCCAGGGCGTTGTTGATGGCCTCCATGAGGTCCTGGGGCGAGGGCTGGAGCGGGGCCCCGGCGCGCAGCAGCGAGAGCGTGGCGCTCATGAACAGGGCCGCGGGCACGCCCTTGCCCGAGACATCGCCCACCGCGAAGATGAGCCGATTTTCGTCGAGCATGAAGAAGTCGTAGAGGTCGCCGCCGATCTCCTTGGCGGGCTCCAGGAACGCCTGGAGCGTGAAGGCGGGCGAGGCCTCGGTGTGGCGGATGGCCTTGGGCAGCATGCCCATCTGGATTTCATGGGCCACGGCGAGCTCACCCTCGATGCGCTCCCTCGCGGCCGTGGCGGAGAGCAGCTCCTGCACGCGCTCGCGCAGGGCTGCGTCCATGAACAGCATGGAGGTGGCCAGGCCGCCCACCTCGTCCTTGCGGGCCTCGGCCAGGCCGTTGAGCAGGGGGTCGGGCTCGGCCTTTTCCATGAAATCCTGCTCGGGAATCTTGCGCGCGTAGGAGGCGAGCTGGGTGAGCGGGTTCGTGAGCCGCCCGGCGAGCCAGAGGGTGGTCAGCATGATGACCAGGGCGGCCACGGCGATGCCCAGGCCGAGCTGGGTGGAGAGCCTTCGGCCGGGGGTGCGCACCTCGTCCACGAAGGCCACGCTGACGATGTACCAGTTGAGCGCCTTCACGCTGCTGACGCGCGCCTGCCAGGTGCGCTTCTCGCCGTCGCGCTCCACCACGGCCGAGACCGGGGAGTCGGGCTTGTCCGCCGCCTGGCGCAGGCGCTCCAGCACGTCCTCGTCGGTGTTCGCGTCGCGTATTTCGATGGTCCGGCCCTCGTGCCCCGGCGGCGGGAGGATGACCTCGCCGTCCCCGGAGAAGATGAACAGGTAGCCCGAGGAACCGATGGACACCGCGCCCAGGCTGTCGCCCAGGTCGCGGATCATGGAGTGGATGAGTTCCTTCTCGCGGACCTTCAGGGCATTGAGGTCGATCCATAGTCCGACCGTCCAGCCCCAGGCGGGCAGCCAGACGTGCGTGCCGTAGTATTCGGCGTCGGAGGAATCCTGGACCACGCAGTTGGCGGGATTTCCCTCGCGGGCCTCGCGGCGCATGGTGGAGGCCACGGGCCTGCCCTTGATGTCGCGGCCGTCGGCGCGCATGGCCGTGAGGGGCGCGTTGCCCCGGGTGTACACGGGTTTCAGGTCCTGGTCGAAGGCGAGGATGCCCACGTTGCTCGGCAGGTGGAAGGCTTCGAGCAGTTCCACTGGGCTTTCGAGCACGGCCCCGCCGGAGACGGCCTGGCGCTGCACCAGCGACATGGTGGCGGCGAAGTCGTTCATGAACTGCCGCACGCCGAGCACCTCGCTCACCCGCCAGCGCACCAGGGAGCGATACTGGTCGCGCACGTTCATGGTGCCCAGGTTCAGGGCGTTCTCGGCGGCCTGCTCCTGCATGGCGGCCATGTTGCGCTCCACGCTGCTGGAGGTGAAAAGCGCCACCCCGCCGGCGAGCAGCAGCAGCGAGAGGGCCGTCAGCACGAAGAATTTCGTCTTGATGGTGATGTTCAAGTCGTGTCGCTCCCGGGTGCCGCGTCGAGAAAATGGGCGGGACACTCCCGCCCGGTGGAACCGTAACTTGGAGGTTCTATACCTTTTTTTGGTTGCAATTCCCAGAAAAAATGCAGAGCTGATCCGTCCGCCGGGAGGATTTCGGGCCGCCATGGCGCCGGGGATGCTCCCCCTGGGCTCCGGTTCTGGGGAATGGCCGTGATGTCGAGGTGATCGCACCCGATGCGCACGTCGCGTTGCCGGGCGCGTATTTTCCCTTCTTCCGGGCTTGCGTCCCGCGCCGGATCGTTGAACAATAGACCCGGCGAGAGCGCATCCCGCGCTCGCTCCCACCGAGCCCCGGGAAGACGGGGCGTCAAGGAATCGTGCCATTATGAAAACCCTCACCCGGCTCATGGAATCCGTCGCGCAATCCGCGCGGCAGGACCAGCCCGACCCCGCAGGGCTCGACCTGCTGCTCTACTCCCCCTGCCCGGTGAAGCTCGCGGTGGGGGAGGCCCTGGACACCGTGGCCCGGGCGGGCGCTGTCCGAGCTGGTGAAGAACCCGGGGAGCCCCGGCGCGAGCCGCTCTCCATCCACATCCCCATGGGCTGCACCTCCGTGGACCCGTACGACCCCCTGCACCTGGAGACGGACCCGGCCCGCCTGCCCGGGATCATCGCCTCCATCGGCTTCGGCGACTTTTTCCGGCCCGGGTTCGCCTCCCGGTTCGTGGATTCGGGCCTCTTCGAGGCCGTGCTGCCCGAGCGCGTACACCCCCTGCACGAGGCCGCCGGCATCGTGGACCCCCTGGGGCGCTACACGGTCTACGCCCTGACCCCATACATCTTCCTGGTGGACACCGAACGCCTGGGCGACGTGCCGCCTCCGCGCACATGGGCCGACCTGCTGGAGCCGCGCTACAAGGGCCAGATCAACATGTGCGGCGACGGCGACGACATGGCCGACGCGGTGCTGCTCTCCATCCACAAGGAGTTCGGCATGGCGGGGGTCGAGGCCCTGGCCGCCAATGCCCACGGGCTCATGCACTCCTCGCGCATGGGCAAGTCTGGCGGCTCCGCCAGGGGTGGCGGCGTGTACATCATTCCCTACTTCTTCGCCGAAACCTCCCAGCAGCCCGGGCACATGCGCGTGATCTGGCCGGAGGACGGCACGGCCGCCAGCCCCATCTACTTCCTGGCGCGCAAGGACGCCCGCCCGCGCATCGATCCGCTGCTCGACTTTTTCACCAATGGCTTCGGGCAGATACCCAGCGCACGCTGGTTCCTGCCCCTGGGCGGGCCCCTGCCCGAAAGCCTGCCCCCCGGCGCGAGCGTCAAGTGGATCGGCTGGGAGCACATCCGCAGCCGGGACATAACGGCCCTGCGAGACGAGCTGAACGCCACCTTCCGCAGGCTGGTGAAGGAGACGCCGTGCGCCTCGTGACCGTGGCCGGGCCGCCCTCCTGCGGCAAGACCTCGCTCCTCTCCCGGGCGCTGGCGGAGCTCATGGCCCGGGGCACGCCGTGCGCGGTGGTCAAGTTCGACTGCCTCCAGACCCGCGACGACCGGGCCTACGCCGACGCGGGCATCCCGGCCACGGCCGCGCTCTCGGGCGGGCTCTGCCCGGACCACTTCTTCGCCACCAACCTGGAGGAGGCCTTTGCCTGGGCCGGGTCCACGGGTGCGGAGGTCGTGGTCATCGAGACGGCCGGACTCTGCAACCGCTGCTCCCCGCACCTGCGCGGGGCCCTGGCGCTGTGCGTCATCGACAATCTCATGGGCATCGAGGCCCCGAGAAAGATCGGCCCCATGCTCAAGCTGGCGGACCTGGTGCTGGTGACCAAGGGGGACCTCGTTTCCCAGGCCGAGCGCGAGGTCTACCGCCACCGCATCCGCCAGATGAACGCCCGCGCCGTGATCCGCCACGTCAACGGCCTCACGGGCCAGGGCTGCCGCGAGCTGGCGGACATCCTGGCCATGGCCCCGGAGGTGCACGCGGTGACGGACATGCGCCTGCGGTTCGCCATGCCCGCGGCCGTGTGCTCCTACTGCCTGAGCGAGACGCGCATCGGCGGCCGCTACCAGAAGGGCAACGTGAAGAAGGCGGCCTTCGGGGGTGCGCATGGAGCCTGACGTGGACGTCCGGGAAGAGGTGGTGACCCTGGCGAGCCTCACGGTGACGGCCGGGAAGAACAAGTCCGGCGCGGACGCGGCCCTGGAAGTGACCCTGGTGCCCGGGGAGGTCACGGCCCTGCTGGGGCCCACGGGTTCGGGCAAGAGCCGCTTCCTCCAGGACATCGAGTCCCTGGCCGACGCGGACACCCCCTCGGGCCGCCGCGTGCTGCTGGACGGCGCCCCGCCGGACCCGGACCTGCGCTTCGAGCTCCAGGGCAGGCTGGTGGCCCAGCTCACGCAGAACATGAACTTCGTGCTCGACATGGGCGTGTTCGACTTCATCCGCACCCATGCCGAGAGCCGGGGCGCGGCGGACCCGGAGGAGACGGCCCGCAGGGTGCTGGAGGCGGCCAACGGCCTGGCCGGGGAGCCCTTCGGCCCCGGGGTGCAGCTCACCCAGCTCTCGGGGGGGCAGTCCCGCGCGCTGATGATCGCGGACGCGGCCCTGCTCAGCTGGTCGCCCGTGCTGCTCATCGACGAGATCGAGAACGCGGGGGTGGACAAGGGCCGCGCCCTGGAGCTGCTGGTGCGCAGCGACAAGATCGTGGTCATCGCCACGCACGACCCGGTGCTGGCGCTCTCGGCCCGGCGGCGGCTCGTGTTCGAGCACGGGGCCGTGCGCGCCGCGCAGGAGCGCAGCCCCGCCGAGGAGCGCCTCCTGGAGCGGCTGGAGCGGCTGGAGGGCGAGTTCGCCCGGGTGCGCGAGGGGCTCAGGCGCGGGGAGCCGCTGGAGGGCCCGGAGTAGTTCCGCAGTGGTCCGGCGGGGGTCCCGCGAAGGTCCCGCGAGGGCGCTGCGGGGAGCATGTTTCCACCACCGGGCCGCCCGGCCCGGTGCAATGCATCACCAATCACCAATCACCAATCCATCACGATTCAAAGGACAATGGAGGCCATATGAGTCTTGAACAACAGTTGCTGTCCACGTTCCCGGAAAAGGGCCGGGTGCCGGAACCCTTCGCCCTCGGCGAGCCGAAGGACTACCCGGAATACCTCCTCGACGGCCGGGTGCTGGCCTGGGAGGGCGAGATGCAGGAGGTTCATTCGCCCATCCGCCTGCGTGACGGCGAAACCCTCCGGCCCACGCTCATCGGGCGCTGCCCGGTGCAGGACGAGCGCACGGCCCTGCTCGCCATGGATGCGGCCCACGCGGCCTACGACAACGGCATGGGCCGCTGGCCCACCATGAGCCTGGCGGAGCGCATCGGCCACCTAGAGGACTTCGCCGTGCGCATGGCCGAGAAGCGCGCAGAGGTGGTCCGGCTCATGGTCTGGGAGATATGCAAGCCCGTGCGCGAGGCCGAGGGCGAGTTCCAGCGCACCGTGGAATACATCCGCGACACCATCGACGCCCTCAAGGACCTGGACCGGGCCAGCTCGCGGTTCCACATCGAGCAGGGCTTCTACGCGCAGATCCGCCGTGCGCCCCTGGGGCCGACCCTGTGCATGGGGCCCTTCAACTACCCCCTCAACGAGACCTTCGCCACGCTCATCCCGGCGTTGATCATGGGCAACACGGCCATCGTCAAGACGCCCAAGATCGGCAAGCTGCTCTTCTCCCCGTTGCTGGAGGCCTTCCGCGACAGCTTCCCCAGGGGCGTGGTCAACATCCTCTCCGGCGACCGCAGGCTGGTGAAGCCGATCATCGAATCCGGGCGGATCAACGTGCTGGCATTCATCGGCTCCAGCTCCGCAGCGGACGCCCTGCGCGTGATCCACCCGCACCCCCACCGGCTGCGCTGCATCCTCGGGCTCGACGCCAAGAACCCCGGCGTGCTGCTGGAGAGCGCGGACATGGACCTCGCCGCCAGGGAGATCCTCTCCGGGAGCCTGGCCTTCAACGGCCAACGCTGCACCGCGCTGAAGATTCTCTTCGCGCACCGCAGCAGGGTGGACGAGCTGCTGGAGCGGCTCGTGGAGGGCATCGCCACCCTCAAGGTGGGCATGCCCTTTGACGAGGGCGTGAACATCACCCCGCTGCCCGTGCCCGGCAAGACGGACTATCTGACGGAACTGGTCCGCGACGCCGAGGCCAAGGGCGCGCGGGTCATGAACCCCGGGGGCGGCACCGTGGCGCAGGACATGTTCTACCCCGCGCTGCTCTACCCCGTGGACGACAGCATGCGCGTGTTCCACGAGGAGCAGTTCGGCCCGGTGGTGCCCGTGGCCGCCTTCGACGACGTCTCCGAGGTGTTGGAGTACGTGGTGAACTCCAAGTATGGCCAGCAGATCAGCCTCTTCGGCGAGGACGTGGACGAGATGGCCCGGCTCATCGACCCGCTGGTCAACCAGGTGAGCCGCGTGAACATCAACAGCTACTGCCAGCGCGGGCCGGACAAGTTCCCCTTCACGGGGCGCAAGGACTCGGCCGAGGGCACGCTCTCCGTCTCCGACGCCCTGCGCTGCTTCTCCATCCGCTCGGTGGTGGCGGCCAGGGGCTCGGAGGGCAACAGGCACCTGCTCACGCGCATCCTCCGGGAGCGCAAGTCCAACTTCCTGTCCACGGACTTCATCTTCTAGCGTTCCAATGTGATCGGCTTGGGCGCGAAACAGGCGGGCCGGGGCGGGGGTGTTCCCGCTCCGGCCCGTTGTCGTGGTGTCGTTGTCGTGATGCAGTGGCCTCTCGGCCGGAAATCAGCCGGGAATCCCCGGTTGCGCCCCCATGCGCGGGGTCAGCGGGTGGCATTGTCGAGCTCCACCTGTGCGGTGCTCACGTTGCGCCCCCAGGCGCGGGGTCAGCGGTCCTTGCAGTGCCAGTCCCAGGCGGTTTGCAGTATCCGCTCCAGGCCGGCGTATTTCGGGGCCCAGCCGAGGGTGGCGATGATCTTCTCCGAGGAGCCGATGAGCCGGGGCGGGTCGCCTGGGCGGCGCTCGTCCTCCACGGCCCGGATCTCCCTGCCCGAGACCCTGCGCGCGCAGTCGATGACCTCGCGCACGGAGAACCCCTGGCCGTTGCCGAGGTTGAAGGCCTGCGTCTCCCCGCCGTCGGCGAGGTATTCATACGCCAGCACGTGGGCCTGGGCCAGGTCGGTGACGTGGATGTAGTCGCGGATGCAGGTGCCGTCCGGGGTGTCGTAGTCCGTGCCGAAGATGCGGATCTCGCGGCCCTGGTCCAGCGCGGCGAAGAGCGTCAGGGGGATGAGGTGCGTCTCGGGGTCGTGGCGCTCGCCCACGCGGCCCTCCGGGTCCGCCCCCGCGGCGTTGAAGTAGCGCAGGGCCACGGAGCGCAGGCCGTAGGCCTGCCCGTAGTCGAGCATGGCCCGTTCGATCATGAGCTTGGTCCAGCCGTAGGGGTTGATGGGCGCCTGGGGGTGGCTCTCGGTGAGGGGCATCTCCAGCGGCACGCCGTAGGTGGCGCAGGTGGAGGAGAAGATCATCTTGTCCACGCCGTGGCGGCGCATGGCGTCC
>JBFWJM010000064.1:0-12931 GCA_050253205.1 Desulfovibrionaceae bacterium | reverse complement strand
CCGCCTCAAGCGCATGGTGGATCGCAGGGAGGACCTGCGCACCCATTCCTTTCTGTCAGGCTGGATGCGGTTCATTCGTCGCACGGCCTTCCCCAACCGCAGACCGCCGGAAAAGATGATCACCGACTCACGCGCGGTGCTCTTCGCCCGTTTCGCCAGGAGGGCAGGAGAGGATCGTCTGCGGGAGGTGGTGGACGACAGCTTCGGCCGGGACAGGCTCCTCGACGTGACCGCCATGCAGCTCTTCGACCTCATGCGCGGGCAGATGCCGTATTACCTTTACATCAACGACCAAGTCTCCATGGTCAATTCCATAGAGTCCCGCTCCCCGTTGCTGGACTACCGTCTGGTCAAGTACCTGCGGCTACCGCCCGAGGAAAAGTTCCGGAACGGATACAACAAGTTTTGCCTGCGCAGAGCGCTGCCCGCCAGAGTGGGCGACGACATCCGCTGGCGCAAGTCCAAGGCGGGCTTCGGGCTCACCCCCCACGCCTACCTGGAAGGCAGGCAGGCGAGCATGGAGCAAGAGGTGCGAGAGAGCGGCGTGCTGCGCGGGCTCTTCGACCTCGACGAAATGCTTGCTGAAATCGATCGCCTCAAGAACAAGAGCCACTTCAGGGAACTGCTCACGCACCTGCACGCCGTGGCCAACCTGGAGCGCCAGGTTCCCATGGGCGTGGCGGAGAGATAATGGACTGTAAGTTCTTGATGGGCGCGAGGCGCGATTGGAAGTATGTCGAGGAGAATGGCAAAGATGTCTGGGTCTGCGGTTGGGCCGAGGCTGACGGCGCGTTGCTCGATGCGACCGATCTGGCCGGGATGTCCTGCCGCGCCTTGCGGGAGGGGAAGTTCGATTCGCTGCCCCTGAAGTTGCACGGCAGCTTTGCCCTGGCCTGTTGCCGGAATGGGGAATGCCTGCTCGTTACGGACGCCGTGCGGTCCATTCCGCTGTTCTGGCGGGCCGGCGACGGCGAGGTTCTCGCCGGGGATGATCCCGATCTCCTCTGCGCGCGGGAGCTGCCCTTGGACGAGTCCTCGGCGGAGGAATTTCTGGCCGCCGGGTTCGTGACGGGCAATGCCACCCTGCGCGAGGGATTGCGCGGTGTGCAGGCCGGGCAACACGCGACTATCAGTGACGACGAAGTGTCCCTGGTCGATTACTACGAATACCGCTGCACCTACGATGACAGCCGCACGGAGCTCGAACTGGCCGACGAGCACGACGCCGTGATCATGCGGGCCATGGAACGTGTGGTGCGTTCCACGGGCGGGCGGCAGCTCGTGGTGCCGCTTTCGGGCGGGCTCGATTCCCGCATGGTGGCCTCCTGCCTCGCCAGGCTCGGCCGTGACAACGTCCTGTGCTACACCTACGGGCTGCCCGGCAACGCCGAGGCCCGGAAAAGCGAGGAGGTGGCAGCCTCGCTGGGGCTGCCATGGCTTCATGTCGAGTACGATCCACACGCGGTGCGGACAGCCATGGCCGACGAACAGTACCGCGAGTATCGCCGTTTCGCTTCGTCTCAGGTGTCCTCCCCCCATATTGATGAATGGTTCGCCCTCCAGCGATTGGACTCCGAGGGATTGGTGGACAAGGACGCGGTATTTCTTCCCGGCCACACGGGCGACTTCATCTGCGGCGGGCATCTCAAGCATCTTTTCGATCCGGCGCACAACGAAAACCCGCACGCCTTTGCCGAGGCCATGCTGCGCAAGCACTACTCGCTCTGGGAAGACCACGTCCGCAAGGCCCCAGTGCGTGCGCTGCTGCTCTCGCGGCTGGAGTGCGCGGCGGGGCAGGGCCCCCTGGACTCGCCCGAGGGGCTCGCTGCGGCCTATGAGTTCTGGGAATGGCGGGAGCGGCAGGCCAAGTTCATCATCAACGCCGTGCGCGCCTACGAATGGTTCGGCTTCGACTGGCGGCTGCCGCTGTGGGACAGGGAACTCATGGAGTTCTGGAAGGGCGTTCCCCTTGGGCTCAAGCATGAGAAGTATCTCTACCGACTGGCCTTGGTTCGGCACGACCCCTTTGGCGTCTTTGCCGGGGAGGCCCTGGCCGGGCCGTGGGACGCGCAGGCCGCACTGGATCGCTTCCGTGCACGGAAGCGCGGGGTTCGCAGGCGCCTGAAACGAGCGCTCCTCGGCATGCCCGGGGTGCGCTGCTGGGCGGAGCGGCGCTCGCGCATCCGCCGGCTGGAAAAGCAGTACGCTTCACACCCGCTGGGCATCGTCCGCTGCTGGGACCGCGACGAATACGTCCGCAGGCATATCGACAAGCGGCACCACCAGTCGCTCATCACCCTGGCGCAACTGGAGGAGGAACGCGGGCCAAACAATGGGAGCGACACATGAGCCGCACCGTGGCCATCCACCAGCCGAACTTTTTCCCCTGGCTGGGCTATTTCGCCAAGATCGCCCGGGCGGACGTGTTCGTCTTCCTCGACGGGGTGGACTACCCCAAGAGCGGCAAGTCCATGGGCAGCTACTCCAACCGCGTGAAGCTCGACATCGGCGGCGAGGCCCGCTGGTGGGGCTGCCCGGTGGTGCGCGAGTCCGGCCCGCAGCCCATCCGCGAGGTGTTCATCCGCAAGGAGCCCTGGCGGGAGAAGGTGTTGAAGACCCTGGAGCAGAATTATTCCCGGGCCTCCCGCTTCGCGGAGCTCATCGACGAGGTGCGCGGCATGGTCGGCCTGGAGGAGGAGCGCGTCGGCGCGTACAATATCGCCAACGTCCGCCGCGTCTGCGAACTGCTCGGACTCTCCTGCGAATTCGTGCTGCAATCGGAGGTCGAGGCCCCGGGCCACTCCACGGAGCTCTTGGTGAACGTGGTCCGCGCCGTGGGCGGGAGCACGTACCTCTCGGGCACGGGCGGCGCAAAGGAATACCAGGACGAATCCATGTTCGCGGCGGCGGGGGTAGAGCTGCTGTACAGCCCGTTCCGCCCCGAGCCGTACGAACGCGGCGGCGCGCCGTTCCTGCCGGGGCTTTCGGTGCTCGACGCGCTCCTGCACCTCGGCCCCGAAGGCACGCGGGCGCTGCTCCTCTAGCAGGCTGTTGAAAACTCATTTTTCACAGGCCGTTCAACAAGTGCTGGCTGCAAGGAAGTGGAAAAATCCAGGACGCGCAGTGTATTGCGCATACAGAAGCGGTCTGGATTTTTTCGCTGGCGCAGCGGATTGCACTTTTTCAACAGCCTGCTAGGCTTTCCGCTGGGCCTCCACGGATTCCTTCAGGCGCTCCTCCAGCGGCGCTGGAGCGAAGCCCGAAGCCGCAGCGAAGGCCGAGCCGTCGAAGACCTGGAAGCGCTCCGGCGCATGGGCCGCCAGCTCTATCGTGCTCGTGGAATCCGCCAGGCGAACCACGCGCTCGGCCAGCTCCGCCAGGGTCACGGGGCCGTCCCCGGCCACGTTGCATATCCCGAATTCTTCCGGCATGGGCATGCCCACCGCCAGGGCCAGGGCCCGCGCCGCGTCCCGGGCGAAGAGCGGGGTGAAGGCGCTGCCCGGCTCGTTCACCCGCAGGGTCTCCCCGGCCAGGGCGTTCTTCACCATGTGGAAGACCATGCCCGCGCCCCGGCCCGGGCCATGCAGCCCGGCCAGCCGCAGGCACGCGGCCTCCATGCCCGTGCGCTCGGCCACGAGGCGCAGATGGGCCTCGCTGGCCAGCTTGCTCCAGGCGTAGACGTTTCCGGGCCGCTCCGGGGCGGTTTCGGGCACTCCCGCTTTCGGGGCGTTTTCACGCGCCACATCGCCGTAAATATTCGTGGTGGAGCAGAACACGAAGCGCCGCGTGCCGCTCCCGGCGCAGGCCCTTGCCAGCCGGGCCGTGGCCGCCACGTTGGCCGCCAGCGCGGCCTCCAGCTCCTCGCCCGTGTTTCCCGAGCCGATGAACGCGGCGCAGTGGACCACCGCGTCGCAGGGGCCGGGGGCCAGCAGGGCGTCCGGCGCCTCGGGGTCGGCCAGATCGGCTTCGATGAATTCCACCCCGGGCGGCAGGGCGGGCAGCGGCCTGCGCGCGGTGGCCACGAGGCGGACGCCCGGCAGCGCGCTAAGGGCCTCCATGGCGGCCCCGCCCAGGAACCCGCCCGCCCCGGTGAGCAGCACGCGCCTCATGATACCTTCTCCAGCGCGGCTTTGACCCCGCCGACCACGGTCTCAAACTCCTCGTCCGTCATGCCGAGGTAGAGCGGCAGGCAGGCCGAACGGCCCAGGGTGGATTCCGTGGCCTGGAGGTCGCCGGTGTCGAACCGCTGGAGCGCGCGCTCCTGGTGGGTGGGCTTGTAGATGGCCTTGGCCTGCACGCCGTGGTCGTTGTGCAGCGCGTCGAGGAATCCGGCGTGGTCCAGGGCGGGGTCGAGGAACACGGGGAACTGGTAGTAGGTGAAGGTCAGGTTTTCGGGGTGGGGCGTCATGGCGATGCCCGGCGCTTCGGCCAGGGCCTCGCGGTAGCGCTGGGCCAGGGCGTTTCGCCCCGCTATGATCTCGTCCAGCAGGGTGAGCTGGTGGTAGGCCACGCAGCAGCGGAACTCGTCCAGGAACCAGTCGTTGCCCAGGTGGATGATCTCGTTCTTGTCCGGCCCGTCGAGCACCTTGCCGAAGATGCGCATCTGCCGGGCGTATTCGGCCAGCCCCGGGTTCGAGGTGGCGATCATGCCGCCCGTGCCCGAGGTGGTGATCTTGGTGGGGTAGAAGGAGAAGCAGCCCGCGTCGCCCAGGGAGCCGACGGGCGCGCCGTCCGCGGCCGCGCCCAGGGCGTGGGCGCAGTCCTCGATGAGGAACAGGCCGTTATCCTTGCAGAAGGCGACGATCTTCTCATATTCGTGGGAGACCACGCCCGTGAGGTGCACCCAGACCACGCCCTTGGTGCGCGGGGTCAGCTTTCGGGCCAGGTCGCCGGGGTCCAGCGCCAGGGTCTCGGGGTTCATGTCCACCAGAACGGGCGTGCCCCCGGCGAAGAGCACGGAGCTCACGGAGGTGAGGAAGGTGCCCGAGGGTACGAGCACCTCGCCGCCCTCCGCGCCCAGATATTTGAGGCAGATGGTCAGGGCCGTGGTGCAGGTGTTCACGGACACGGCCTCCGCCGTGCCCACGCGCTCGGCGAAGGCGGGCTCGAAGCGTTTTTGCTGCGGGCCGAACATGAGCCTGCCCGAGGACATGATCTCGTCCATGTCCGCCAGGATGGCCCGGCGCATGGGCTCTGGGAAATACGGTTTGAACAGGGGGATGGGCATGGGGCCTCCGCTGGATTATTTCACGTAGCCGTAGGGCGCGATGTCGTAGTCGAAGTGGGCCTGCAACCGAGCGTTAGATTCGCGGAAACGTTCCTGGATTTGCTCCACGTGCTTCTCCTTGAAGGTGTATTTTCGGGCCAGACTGAGAGCGGTGAGCGTCCGCTCGAAGGCGGGGCGGATCTTCGTATTCCACCGCGTCATGCAGTTGTAGTTGTCGAAGAGCTGGGCATAAGTGCCGAAGTGGCGGTTGACGTATCGGCTCAAGGCGATGGCCTGGGCGGTCCCGGGGCTGGCGTTCACCGATTTGGCTGTGAGGGCGGCGGGGTCCATCGGCTCGTCCTCCAGACCGAAGAAGCCGAGCAGGTCCCGCATCTTGTGTTCGAGGATCAGCCGCTCGAAGAGTTCGACATGCACTTCGTCGAACAATTGCTTGCAGTAGCCGAGGAGGTGCTCGTATTCGAGGAAGCGGTAAATGTTCTCCCCATGGCAGTACCTGTTGAGGAAGCGATGCTCGGAGAATCCGTAGCCTCTGCTGATGTAGAACTTGTAGTAGGAGAGCAGGAAGTCGTTCTGGTTGCGTAGGACGATGAGCACCTTGGCGTCGGGGAAGAGTTCCTTGAGCCTGTCGCAGGTTCGAGAAAAGTTGGCCTTCTCCGTCCATCCTGAAAGAATCTCGTCGGAGTAGACGTTGGTCATTGCCGCGCGCACGAGCGGTTTGGCCATGTTCAGCACCGCCTGGCGGGAATAATCGAGGTCGTTGTAGAGGATGGGCTTGGTGAGCGATTTGTAGAGCAGGTTGATCCTCTCGGGAAACGCCGGGAAGAACGTCCGTTGCAGCCAGGTGCTTGCGGATTTGGGATAGCCGATGTGGATATATTGGATCATTGGCGTGTTGGGCTGGTTGAGGATGAAGAGGCCACGAGAACTAGCAGAAAACCATCTGAATGAGAAGCGATGGAATCCCTGGCTCAAGCGAGGGCGAACCGGGTGCCCGGAGCTTTACAAAACGGGCACGCGGGGGCAATACTGCGCATTCGAGTGCCCGTTCACCACCTTTCGGCGGCTGTCCCGCCCGGAGCGGGAGTCGCCGAGGATCATCACCCATTCATGCCGAACAAGGTAGCCATGCAAAGAGTTCTGGTTCTTTCCCCCCATCCCGAGGACGGCGAGCTGGGCTGCGGCGCGTCCGTGGTCCGCTTCCTGGAGGAGGGCCGCGAGGTGTTCTGGGTCACCTTCACCATCGCCGAGCAGTCCACCCACCCGCCGTTCGATCCCGACGCCCAGAAGCACGAGATGCAGCGCTCCCTGGGCATCCTGGGGGTCCGGCCCGAGAACGTGGAAGTTCATAACTGGGCCGTGCGCACCATGAAGGAGCACCGCCAGGAGATCCTCGACGAGATGATCCGCATCCGCAGGAACGTCCGCCCGGACCTGGTGTTCTTTCATTCAAGGGACGACGTGCACCAGGACCACCAGGCCATCTGCGAGGAGGCCCAGCGCGCCTTCAAGCAGTCCACCATGCTCGGCTACGAGCTGCCCTGGAACCTCTTCCGGTTCCGGGCGGAGCATTTCTTCGAGGTCACCGAGGCCCAGGCCAGAAGGAAGGCCGAGGCCCTGGCCAGCTACCAGTCGCGCAGCTACCGCCCCTACCTCTCCGAGGAGAAGGTGCTGGCGCTGATGACCGTGCGCGGCCTACAGATCGAGACGGACTACGCCGAGTGCTTCGAGGTGATCCGCTCTCTGGACAGGCTCCCCGGCTAACCCCAATCTGGACGTATCATGAGCAAGCAGACCCTGATCCTGGGCATACACGACGGACACAACTGCGGCGCGGCCCTCTCGGTGAACGGCGTCATCGTCGCCGCCATCTGCGAGGAGCGCCTCACGGGCAGCAAGAACGAGGTGGGCTTTCCCCGCCGCTCCATCCTGGAGGTGCTGCGCATCGCCGGGGCGGACGCGAAAGACCTCGACGAGGTGGCTTACGCCTCGGAGTTCATGCATTCCACCGTCTACCTCACGGATCTGGAGCCGTGGTACGTAGTAGGGTTGCAGGAACAGCGCAACGACCCCAAAACCCGGCCCGAGGAAACCAAACGACTGATTTTCGAGAAGCGTCGCCGCGAGCGCATCGACCAGGCGGTGGAGCTCCTCGGCGTGCCCGAGGGTAGGATCGTGTTCGTGGAGCACCACCTGGCCCACGCGGCCAGCGCGCACTTCACCGCGCCCGTTTCCGGCACGGTGGAGAAGACCCTGTGCATCACCTGCGACGGCTCGGGCGACGGCATCTGCGCCACGGTGAACGTCTGCTCCGGCCCGAGGATAGAGCGCATCGCCCACACGGGCCGCCATGCCTCCCTGGGCAAGATCTACTCCCGCGCCACCATGCTCATGGGCATGAAACCCTGGGAGCACGAATACAAGCTCATGGGCCTTGCGCCCTACGCGGACCCGGAGCGCTGCCACCGCGCGGCCGAGCCCCTGCGCGCCGTGCTCGGCCTGCGGGAGGACGGCCTCGGCTTCGAGCAGAAGACCGAGCTCTCCATGAACTACTGCTACGAATACCTGCGCGAGCACTTCGAGCGCGTGCGCTTCGACACCATCTCCGGGGCCGTACAGCTCTTCACCGAGGAGATGCTCACCGGGCTGGTGCGCGCGGCCGTGGCCCGCACGGGCATCCGCCACGTGGTCTGCGGGGGCGGCGTGTTCATGAACGTCAAGGCCAACATGCTCATGGCCGAGCTGGACTGCGTGGACTCCTTTTACGTCATGCCTTCGGGCGGCGATGAATCCCTTTCCATCGGGGCCTGCCTCCAGCGGTACTACGAGCGCACCGGAGACACGGACCTCGGGCAGTCCGTTTTCGGGCATCTCTACCTCGGTGGGGAGTGGGGCGAGGAGCATGAGCTCCCGGCCATGGACAAGGCCCTCGCGGACCGGGACGACATCGCCGTGACCCGCCCGGAGGACATGGACCTGGCCATCGCGGGTCTGCTGGCCGCAGGCGACGTGGTGGCCCGCGCCCGTGGGCGCATGGAGTGGGGCGCGCGCTCGCTGGGCAACCGCTCCATCCTGGCCAGCGCGGACGACTATAGGGTCGTGGAAAAGATCAACAACATGATCAAGATGCGCGACTTCTGGATGCCGTTCGCCCCGGCCATCACCGAGGAGGCGCAGCCCCGCTACTACGACGACCCCAAGAACATCCGGCCCCAGTTCATGACCTTCGCCTTCCGCTCCAAGCCGGAGACCTACCCCGAGCTCACCGCTGGGAGCCACCCGCGAGACCGCACCCTGCGGCCCCAGTTGGTGACTCGGACGGCCAACCCGGGGTACCACAGGATGATCTCCGCCTTCGAGGAGAAAACCGGGCGCGGGGTGGTGCTGAACACCTCGTTCAACCTGCACGGCTACCCGGTCTGCTACACGCCGGAGGACTCGCTCCACGTGTTCCTCAACTCCGGGCTCGACCACCTGGCGCTCGCCGGGCACCTCTTGAGCAAGAAGCGGTAGGTATCGCCGAAACATGAAGACCGTGCTTTTCGTGGAATCCGGGGGCAGCGGCGGGGGTTCGTTCCTGAGCCTCAAGCTGCTGCTGGAGAGCCTGGACAAGTCGCGCTTCCGGCCCGTGGTGGCGTTCCTCAACCGGACCCGGTTTCTGGAGGAATACCGCGCCATGGGCGTGGATGCGCGCCTGGTGCGGGATTTAGTCTACACCTCCTCCGTGCCCCGTTTTCTGCGCAGGCGGATGGAAAAGCTCAAAGACAGGGCGCACCAGCGTTTTGGTGCCCTGGCACCCAGGGTGGTGGAGTGGTGCCACGGGCCCGCGCTTCGGACGCTGGAGGGGATCGTCCGGGAGCAGGGGGTGGAATTGCTGTATTCCAACAACCAGCCCAATCGCAATCTGTTCATGGCGCACCTGGCGAGGCGCACGGGCCTGCCGCTGGTCTGCCACCTGCGTTCCAGAGGAATCGAGACTTACACCCCCGACCGTGCGCGTTTTTTTGACGCCAGCGCCTCGGCCTACGTGGCCATCAGCGAGGAGATACGGCGCATCTGGACATCCGTCGGCGTTCCGGAGCATAAGACGCACCTCGTGTACAACGGGATTCCCGAGCTGGCTCCGGCCCCGCTGGCTCTGCGCCCGGCGCTTGGGCTGCCTGAAGGAACCCGGCTCCTGGGAATCGTCTCCCGGGTGGTCTGGGAGAAAGGCCACGCGACCTTGCTGCGCGCCTTGCCAGAGGTGCTGCGCGCCGCACCGGCACACCTGCTGGTGGTGGGCGACGGCCCCATGCGGGAGCCCATCGAGCGGCTCGCAACCGAGCTGGGCGTCTCATCCTCGGTAACATTCACCGGATACGTGGGCAATCCGCTCGATTATGTAGCCGCCATGGATGTACTCGTCCAACCCTGCGACACGGACTCCTTCAGCAGGAGCGTGCTGGAGGCTTGGCGGCTTGGCGTGCCCACGGTCTGTTCCGACACAGGGAGCATCCGCGAGGGCCTGAAAGACGGGTTGAACGGGCTCGTCGTCCCGGCGGGGGATGTTCCCGGCTTTGCCCGGGCCATCAACCGGGTGCTGACCGAGGAGGGCCTTGGCGGTCGGCTCGCCGCCGGCGCGCTGGAGATCGTGTCAAACAGGTTCGACCTGAGGCTGACCACCTCGCGTATCGAGTCGATCATGGAGGAGGCCCTGGAAGGAGCCGCCGAGGAGCCGTCTGCATGCTGATTGCCACGCCGCACTCCCATCTTTTTACGGACGAGGCCCTGCGGGCAGACATCCTCGCCCGGTCCGACGCGGTGGAGATTCGCAGCGCGTCCCAGGCCGGGCAAAGCGGGTTGCCGGAAATTTACCACTGCGAGTTGAGCATCGTCGCCCCCTGGACGGAAGGGGAGCGGGCCATGCTCGCCGGGCTCGCCGGGGCCGGGCTCGGTCTTGTTTCCTTTCACTCGGGCTCGCGTTACGTGGAGAACCGCCTGGAGGGCGGTGCCTTTGTCGGCGTGGGCGAACCCATGGGCCGGGAGCAAATGCTGGCCCACGCGCGGGAGAACGCGGCCATCGCCCGGCAGGCGCTGGGCCGGGTCAGGCTCCTGGTGGAAAACAATAACGACCTCGGCACGGATGCCTACGAGACCGTCACGGACCCGGACTTTCTGGCCGAGGCCCTGGACGCGGCCGATGCGGATCTGCTGCTTGACGTGGCGCATGCGCGCATCAGCGCCGTGAACCGGGGGCAGGACGAGAGGGCATACCTCGGCGCGCTGCCCCTTGGCCGCGTGAGGCAGGTGCATCTCTCGCGCCATGCAGTGGCCGAAGGGCGTGCGAAGGACGCGCATGATCCCTTGGAAGAGGAAGACTGGCAGTGGGTTAGCGAGTTGCTTTACCGGGGCATGCCCTTGGAGTATGTGACCGTGGAATATTACAAGGACGGGCCGACGCTGCTTCGGCAGTTGGAGCGGCTGCGCGTCCTGATCGAGGAGACCAGATGAGCGTGAAGGAAGCGGGCGGCGACGGTCTGCAACGGTTTTTCGGCCTGGATGGCCTGCGGGTGCTGGTGACGGGGGCGGCCGGGCAGCTCGGCTGCGGCATGGTAAACGGCCTGCTCGCCTGCGGGGGCAGGATTCTGGCGTGCGACACCAAGCTCGCCGCCGTGGAGGCCGCTGCGCAGCGGTATGGCTGGGACCCGGAGCGGGTGTCCCTGGCCGAGGCGGACGTACGCGAGCGGTCGGCCGTGGCCGAGGCGGTGCGCTCCGGAGCCGAGGCCTTCGGCGGGCTCGACGCCCTGGTGAACAACGCCGGGGTCAGCGTGTTCGAGCCTTTCATGGAGCGGCCCGAATCGTCCATTGACTGGGTCATGGACGTGAACCTCAAAGGCACCATCATCTGCACCCAGGAGTTCCTGCGCCACCGCATGGACCAGGGCGGCGGCGGGGCCATGGTCAACATCGCCTCGCATTACGGGCTCATCAGCCCGGACCCGCGCATCTATACCGACTGCGCCAGGAAGAATTCCGAGATATACGGCGCCACCAAGGCCGGGGTCATGCAGATGACCCGGTATTACGCCGTGCATGCGGCGGAGCACGGTGTGCGCTGCAACGCCGTCTCCCCTGGAGGCGTGCGCAATCCCGACAGCCCCCAGGGGCCGGATTTTCAGCAGAATTACGGCTTCCGCTGTCCCATGGGCCGCATGGCCGAGACCGACGAGATCGTCGGGGCGGTGCTATTCCTGCTCTCGCCCGCAGCGGCGTACGTCAACGGCCACAACATCGTGGTGGACGGCGGCATGACCGCTTGGTAGAAGACCACCCCGGAGGATGACCATGACCCAACGCAAGAACCCCAAGGCCTGCGGGCTCGCCACCGAGCATCCCACCTACATCATCGCGGAAATCGGCATCAACCACGGCGGCAGCCTGGACACAGCCCGGCGACTCATCGACTCCGCCGCGCAAACGGGCTGCGACGCGGTGAAGCTGCAAACCTACCTCACGGAGAAGCGTGCACCCAAAGGCAACCAGGCCGTTTTTGACATCCTGAAGTCCTGCGAGCTGCCGCTGGATGCGTTCGCAGGGCTCCAGGACCACGCCCGGGCCCAGGGGCTCCAGTTCTTCTCCACTCCTTTCGACGACGAGTCCGTGGAATGCCTGGAGGCCATCGGCTGCGATCTCTACAAGGTCGCAAGCTTCGACGTGGTCAACCAGGCCCTGCTCTCCAGGCTGGCGGCTACGGGCAAGCCCGTGGTCATGAGCGTGGGCATGGCATCTGCGGAGGAACTGGACGAGGCCGTGGGCATCGTCCGGGCGGCCACGGAGAAGCTGGTGCTGCTCAACTGCACCTCGGCGTACCCCATGGCCGAGGAGGACGCCAACCTGGCCGCGCTCGCCACCCTGCAGGAGCGTTATGACTGCATCGTCGGGCATTCCGACCACACCCCGGACATCGTGGTGCCGCTCTACGCCGTGGCCGCCGGGGCCCAGGTCATTGAAAAACACTACAAGATCGACTCGGCCATGGAGTGCGTGGACGCGCCCGTGTCCATCACCCAGGAGCAGATGGCCCGCCTTGTGAGCGAGACGCGCCGCGTGGAGCGCATGCTCGGTTCCGGCGAGCTCGGGCTCAAGGCGGCCGAGGAGGGCACCCTGCCCTTCAGGAGGTCCTCACGCTAACATGATGAGGAAGCTGATTGTCATTCCCGCCGAAGGCAACCCCTACCGCCCGGAACTGCTTTGCGCCAAGGAGCGGTTGAACGGCACGGCCATGGTCGTGGGGACTGGGGAGCTGAGCTACGAACTGCTGGAGCGCGAGGGGGTCGGCATTGTGATCTCCGGCGGGCTCGACCCCAAGTGGTACGCCCTGATGCGGGGAATGAACGTGGTCTCCGTGACCATCGGCCCCCTGGAGCCCTTCGCAGCCTAGGCGGACGTGGTCATCGACCACATGAGCGGCAATGCCGAGCGCTATTTCTCTGGAAAGGAGTGTTCCCTTTGCGGCAATCTGGACTTTCCCATCGAGTCCATCACCAACCTCATCACCATTCTGGACTGGGATACCCAGTTTTGGGGCTTCCCGGTGGGCTATTTGAGCTGCATGCACCTCACTGAGAATATCTACACCAAGGTTGAGCAGTTCATTGCCGAAAACAATCTTCACCTGGTAGAATATCTTTGCAACTGCCACGACAAACGCTCGGTCAAGATTGCGGA